>JBFLZA010000028.1:0-25878 GCA_040756535.1 Cyanobacteriota bacterium | reverse complement strand
AGGAGTGTTCAGTCGAGGTTACCTCCTGTGGAAGCAGCTACAACACTCCCACTCTCGTTTAGAAGACTATGCCAAAACGCTGGAACTCAAAGTCCAAGAGCGCACCCGCGAATTAGCAGACAAAGAACACTTTTTACGCAGCATTTACGACGGGGTGGGAGAGTCAATCTTTGTTGTAGATGTTCTAGAAAACGGCGAATTTCGGTATGTTGGCTTGAATCCAACTCATGAAAGCTTAACAGGCCTTCGCTCAACCGAGTTACAAGGCAAAACTCCCGCACAAGTCTTTCCTCCCGATGCCGCAGCCGCCGTACAACAGCACTACTGTGATTGCGTTGCAGCCGGAGAAACGATAACCTACGAGGAGTATTTATCCTTCCAAGGACAACCGACTTGGTGGTTTACCAGCCTCACTCCCCTCAGGGATGAGCAAGAGCGCATTTCTCGCCTTATTGGTTGCAGTATCGATATTACTGAACTCAAGAACACGCAGGCAGAATTAGCAAAAGCCAAGGAAGCGGCAGAAGCGGCTAACCAAGCAAAAAGCACCTTCCTCGCCAACATGAGCCATGAACTCCGTACCCCTCTTAACGGTATTTTGGGCTACGCGCAAATTTTGCAACGGGACTCTCAGTGTACCTCTCAGCAAAAGAACGGTGTTGATGTTATTTACCATTGTGGAACGCACCTTTTGACACTGATTAATGATATTTTAGACCTGTCTAAAATCGAAGCTGATAAATTTGAACTCTATCCAGAAAACTTTAATTTTTCCTTGTTCTTAAACGGCTTATTAGACATCTTTCACCTCAAAGCCACACAAAAATCAATTCAATTTTCCTACATTCCTCTTAGTCAAATTCCTACGGTAATTTATGCTGATGAAAAGCGTCTGCGCCAAGTTTTAATGAATCTTTTGAGCAATGCCGTTAAATTTACTGATAACGGCAGTGTAACCTTCAAGGTTGAAATCATTAGTCATCAGTCATCAGTTAATGAGCAAGAACTAAGGACGAATAACCAAGGACTAAGGACGAATACCAAAATTCGTTTCCAAATTGAAGATACTGGTGTTGGGATAATGCCGGAGCAATTGGAAACAATCTTTTTACCCTTTGAGCAAGTAGGAGATAGTTCGCGTCGTGCAGAAGGGACTGGATTGGGACTGGCGATTACTCAGAAAATTCTTGCCCTGATGGAAAGCCAAATTTTTGTTGAGAGTACTCCACAAGTGGGGAGTCGATTTTGGTTTGATTTAGACGTGCCAGCCGTCTTCACTTCTTTTGAGAAAATTACCATTCCATCAACTGACAACATCAAGGGTTATTCTGGGGAAAAACGGAAAATCCTCATTGTCGATGACCGTTGGGAAAATCGCGCTGTACTCAATAATATCCTAGAACCAATTGGCTTTGAAGTCGCAGAAGCAGCGAATGGACAAGAGGGGTTAGAAAAAGCTGTTGAGTTTCAACCGGATCTGATTTTCGCTGACTTAGTCATGCCTGTGATGGATGGCTACCAGATGACGCGGCAATTGCGCCAACGACTAGAATTTCACAAGACAATCATCATTGCTATCTCGGCTAATGTGTTTGAATCGGCTCAACTTCAGAGCTTGGAGTCTGGCGGCAATGATTTTCTTTCCAAGCCTGTACAAGCTGAAGCGTTGCTGAACAAAATTCAGAATTCCTTGAATCTGTCATGGATTTATGGCAATAGCAATCAACTTCAATATAAGAAACTTGGGAATGAATCAAGCTGCCAAACCTCCGCTACATCCACAGCGATGATCATGCCACCTTCAGAGGAACTACTTGTCCTTTATCAAGCCACTGAGATTGGTGATTTTGACCAAGTTGAGCAGGAAGCCATGCGACTCCAGCGATTAAATTCTGAGTATGCTGCTTTTGCTGC
This sequence comes from Cyanobacteriota bacterium, assembly GCA_040756535.1. Lineage (GTDB taxonomy): Bacteria > Cyanobacteriota > Cyanobacteriia > Cyanobacteriales > Coleofasciculaceae > JBFLZA01. The sequence continues at coordinate 23,964 of JBFLZA010000028.1, read as the reverse complement.
TAAAATACTGCAATTTTCCGAGAATTTTAACGGTGAAGGAATTTTTGAATTAATTGATTTTTAAATATTTTTGGGGTTAATTTCCTTTAGTTATTTCCTCCATTATCAATTGGGACTTTTCCTTCCTTGAAAGGAGCTTTCCTTCACTTTAGACGCCAAGACTTTTGATCGGTTAGGTTGGAAGAGGGTAAATGTGGCTCACAATGTTGTTATCCTTGTTACTTTTCAAAAGATAAAGGCAAAAAAAATGGTGTCTACTGTTTCAACCTCCTATGCTGTTGACTTCTCGCAAATCCGACCTGATATTCGAGCATTGCAGCCACAACTGGTAGAATGGCGCAGGCGTTTCCATCAGCATCCAGAACTGGGCTTTAGAGAACAGCTAACGGCTGAATTTATTGCTCAAAAGTTGCAGGAATGGGGAATTGAACAGACGCTTGATGACTCGTCACCGCTTCGTTATCAAACGGGTATCGCCAAGACAGGTATTGTTGTCACAATTGCTAGTACTCGCCCCGGCCCGGTTCTCGCTATTCGGGCCGATATGGATGCCCTGCCCATTCAAGAAGAAAACGAAGTGCCCTACCGCTCCCAGCATGATGGTATCATGCACGCGTGCGGTCATGATGGACATACTGCGATCGCACTGGGTGTCGTCCACTATCTGGTTCACCACCGCAACGACTTCGCTGGAACCGTAAAAATCATCTTCCAACCCGCAGAAGAAAGTCCGGGAGGGGCAAAACCGATGATTGAAGCAGGTGTCTTAAAAAATCCCGACGTGGACGCCATTATCGGTTTGCATCTGTGGAACAATCTCCCCCTGGGTACAGTCGGGGTACGAACTGGTGCTTTGATGGCAGCAACAGAGTCCTTTCACTGCACAATTTTGGGGAAAGGGGGACATGGTGCGATGCCCCATCAAACCGTCGATTCCATCGTCGTCAGTGCCCAAATTGTTAACGCTTTACAAACCATTGTCGCTCGTAATGTTGACCCCATTGATGCCGCCGTGGTTACAGTGGGTGAACTCCATGCGGGTACTGCACACAATGTTATCGCTGATACCGCTACAATGAGAGGTACGGTGCGGTATTTTAACCCAAAACTAGATGGGTATTTTGCCCAAAAAATTGAACAAATTATTGCTGGTATTTGCCAAAGTCAGGGTGCAAGTTATGAGTTGGATTATCAGCAGCTTTATCCACCCGTAATTAACGATGCCCAGATGGCTGAACTCGTTCGCTCTGTGGCATCTGATATTGTGGAAACTCCAGCAGGGGTTGTGCCAGAATGTCAAACAATGGGGGGTGAAGATATGTCCTTTTTCTTGCAGCAAGTGCCGGGTTGCTATTTCTTTCTCGGTTCGGCTAACCCTAGCAAAAATTTGGCTTATCCTCACCATCATCCCCGATTTAACTTTGATGAAACCGCTTTATTAATGGGTGCTGAAATTTTCACTCGCTGTATAGAGAAGTATTGTCGCTAAACCGTCAAACCAAAGGGTTACTGACAATAAACTTAGGACTTCGACAGCAGCAAATTCTTATGAGTTTCCGGCTTTCAGGAGGACTATATGTCAGTGCCCATCTCTAGGGAGGTCATTTCTAGCCATCAAAAAGATGACTGGAACAAAACCCTATCCGAAAAATTAAAACCTCAACATCTGTGTAGTCTTAGGCAAGCCGCTATCGCGTCTACATCTGTGTCCATCTGTGGTTTCAAATCTCTTCAACCTCCCTTTCGGATGGGTTCTAAAACATTGACATCCCTTGGCGCACACCTCGGCTATCTAGCGCATTTCAAAAAAAATCTCTTCAAACTCTCGCTTCTGCTACTTCCCCTTTTGGGTGCCATCGTCACTCAACCCACACAAGCACAACCCATTACCTCCGATGGCAGTACCGGAACAATTGTTACTCCCAATGGCAACCAAATTGACATCACCGGAGGTCAACTCTCCCAAGATGGAACTAATCTATTTCACAGCTTCAGTCAGTTTGGTCTAGATGCCAACCAAATTGGTAACTTTCTTTCCAATCCCAACATTCAAAATATCCTCTCTCGCGTTACCGGTGGCAACCCCTCCCTCATCAATGGCTTAATTCAGGTGAGTGGCGGTAACTCCAACCTATTTTTAATGAACCCTGCCGGGATTATCTTCGGGCAAAATGCCCAACTCAACGTCCCCGCCTCCTTTACCGCTACCACCGCTACAGGTATCGGGTTAGGCAACAACTGGTTTAGCGCGACAGGTGCCAATAACTACGCCCTCCTCGTGGGAACACCTAACTTGTTTGCCTTCAATACCCCCCAACCCGGTGCCATTATTAATGCAGGACAATTGAGTGTACAACCGGGGCAGAATTTGGCTTTGCTAGGTGGTACGGTAGTGAGTACCGGTCAGTTGAATGCACCAGGAGGCCAGTTAACGGTAGCTGCTGTAGCTGGTAGTAATGCGGTACGGATTAGCCAACCTGGACATCTTCTCAGTTTAGAAATTACCCCTTCTCCTTCGATTCCCTTCACCCCACTCTCTTTACCGCAACTCCTCACCGGTGGCACCCCAGGTTTAGAGAGTAATGGCAATAGTCAAGCGGTGCTAACCGGTTCCGGGATTCCTGTGGAACAAGGGGATGCTGTCGTCAAGACGGCAACCGCTCAAAATGCATTAATCTGGGCTAATAATAATCTGACACTTGTTGAAAGCCAGTTGCAAACAACGGGAAACTTGCAACTCTTGGCAGGGAATACCGTGCGAGTGCGGGATAGTGAAAGTACTCCCTTTTTAGCGAGTGCAGGGGGCAATCTATATATTAGGGGCGATCGCACTATCGATATTCTGGCACTCAATCACATGAAGCAGACGCCCTTTATCAGTGGCGGTCAGCTAAGTTTGGTGAGTGATGGCGCTATCTCCGTTGATGCTCACTTTGCCAGTGGTGCTGGTTTCTCGATTCTCAACACCAAAGGGGAACCGGGTAACTTTGTGAGTTTGTATGACCCCATTATTAGTGTTAACGGTGATGTCACCTTTGGCGATTACACTGGGCCAGCCCTCAAAGTCGAGGCGACAGGGAGTATTCAAGGGGGTAATATCACGATTAATGCACCCGATGCCATTCTTGCTGCATTCTGTGCTACTAATCTGTGTTCAACCGATGTCCAACTTTTAGCCCAGAGTCCCGCTTTAATTTTGCGAGCTGGCGTACCCACATTGCAAGAGCCTGCCTTTGGTTATCCCGGTACCATTTTGTCTAACGTGCTTCCGACTGGGTTGGGGGGAACAACCTTTAATCCGGGTGGCGGATTGTTGCCTCTAGGTAGTATTCGAGTCAATCAAATCACCACTTCTGCAATTACACCGAATTCCAATGCCGGCCCTGTGATTATGCAAGCAACAGGCGATATTACCACCAGCCGAATTAATGCCATTGGGGATGGTACGGGAAATGGTGGCAACATCAACCTCAATGCCGGGGGTAACATTACCGTCATTAATAGTGGTGGGACTAATCTCGTAACCACCGGTCAAAATGGGGGTGATATTACCCTTAATGCGGGTGGGGCAATTTCGATGTGGAATGCCCTATCTAGAGGGACAACTGGAAATGGAGGTAATATTGCGATCGCATCTCAAGGTAATATTATCGCCGGTGATATCCAGTCGAGTGGCGTGAATGGGGGAGAAATTCAAGTCACTAGCAGTGGTGGCATCATCGATACCACCCAGCGCTTTGCTCAAAACAGCAATCCCGGCATTATTAGTTCTAGTGGTTCTACAGGTAGAGGCGGCACTATCACCGTTGAAGCCCCTACTCAGATTTTGACGAGAGGGGTGGTATCGGAGGGCGCTTTAGGGGGCGGCGATATTACCCTAACCAGCAATAAAATTGACTTTCTCGCCGCAGGAACCAATCCGGCCCCGGTGCGAAGTACAGGTAACTTGATTCTTCAACCCTTTACCCCTAACCAAAATATTGAAATTGGTGGTACTGCTGTTACGGATGCGTTGGATTTTTCCACCAGTGAGTTAGCAGCATTGCAACCGGGATTTAATTCCATCACCATTGGACGGACGAACGGTACAGGCAATATCCGGCTCAATGATAGTAATTTTACTGCTCCTGTAACCATTCAAGCACCAGGAGGAGCGATCGCAGTTAACGGCAACGTGAATGGGATTGGGAATGCCTCGATTACCCTCAACGGCGCAACGACAACCCTGAATGCCAATATTTCCACCCAAGGTGGGGCTATCACCCTGGGTAACAACGTCCTGCTCGGCCGCGATATGATTCTCAACAGTAACGGCGGCAATATTACCTTTAACGGCCCCCTTGATGGCAATCAGAATTTAACCATCAGTTCGGGTACAGGTACAACTGTATTTAACGGTATTATCGGTGGCACCATTCCGTTGAACTTCCTAAGTACCGACAATGGGGGAACAACGATACTTAATGGCAATATTACCGCTAACTCATTGGTACTCAATGACCCTGTACAAGTCGCATCCGATGTGGTACTCACCACAGGGCAGATTAATTTTGGCTCAACGGTGAATGGTAATGGCACTAGTTTACAGGTGCAACCGTTAACACCAACGCAAAATTTCACCCTCAATGCTGGGGAGACGTTTCAACAGGGGTTGAGGAGTTTGACAATTGGACGGAATGATGGCAGTGGGTTGATTACCCTGAATGGGAATTTCACCTTCTACAACCCAGTGACGATTTTAGCGCCTACGGGTGCGGGTTCCATTGTCGCCAATGGAAATCTGACGGGGTTAGGTGATGCCTCCATTACACTGAATGCCAATCAGAACATTACAACGGGAGACATCATTACTAATGGTTCTGCGATTACCTTAATGAGTAATCAAGGGGCTGTCACCACCCGGAATTTGAACTCATCAGGGGCAAATGGGGGGAAAATTACCATTCAAGCCCGGACTCAGATTCAAACGGGTACCATTAATTCTAGTGGGACTCAAGGCAATGGGGGTGATGTACTCCTTGACCCAGATGGCGATATTGCCGTTACCTCGATTAACGCCCAAGGCATCGGCACGGGGGGTAATGTTGATATCACAACTCAGCAATTTTTCCGGGCGTCTGGAACGTTTATCGACCAAAAAGGCATAAATGCCAGTATCTCTACAGCAGGAGGAGTTCGAGGCGGTTCCATTATTATCCGACACGCGGGTGGTGTTGTCGGTACGCCGTTTACCGTAGGGCCAGATTACAACGGTATTAACGGTACTTTGGGAGCGATTACAACCGGAACCAGCAATCAAATTTTATCCGGTATATATCCTATTGAGTACGCTCAAGGAATTTCTCCGAGTGACATTCAACTGATTACGCCTGGAAGCCTCCCCCCTCCTCCTCCTGGTAATCCCGGACCGAATCCCATCCCTACACCTATTCCCACACCTATTCCCACACCTATCCCTACACCCGTTCCTACTCCCACACCCATCCCCACACCCACACCCACGCCCGTTCCTACTCCCACACCACCCAGTCGAGTTCCTCAAGATGGGGAACTGCTAGAGAAACCACTTGAACCAGAACAAATCGAGGCTAGCCTTGACTCTGTTGAACTAGACACTCTTTTTGGTCAAGTTGATGCATCCTTCACCAATCAGTTTGAAACCTATTTTGGGCGCTCAAATACTCCCATCCGCACTCTCCCTGAAGCGCGTCGAATTTTACAGGATATTGAAAACGCGACGGGTGTTAAACCGGCACTCATCTATGTGATGTTTGTTCCGCCTGAAGCTACAACTATGGATACCTCGTTTACAGCTTCCTCTGATAAGGCCAGCGATGAGTTAGAACTGCTGTTAGTCACAACTCAAAAGCAACCGATTCGCAAACGGGTTAAGGTGACACGAGCACAAGTTCTGAAAGTGGCTGATGCCTTTCGCTCTTCAGTCACCAATGTTAAAAAAGACCGCGATTATTTTGCACCTGCACAACAACTTTACCAATGGTTGATTGCTCCTTTAGAACAGGACTTGCAAGCCCAAGGCATTGAAAACTTAAACTTTATTATGGACGGGGGCTTACGTTCTATTCCCATTGCCGCACTTCACGATCGCAACCAATTTTTGGTAGAGAAATATAGTGTAGCGCTAATGCCCAGTCTCAGCCTTACCGATACTCGTTACCGAGACATTAAAAAGTCCCAAGTCTTAGCCATGGGGGCTGAGGAATTTAAAGAGCAAAAACCCTTACCCGCAGTACCTGTAGAGGTAGAAGCCATCACCAAACATCTGTGGAAAGGTCAGGCGTTTCTGGATAAGGCGTTTACCTTAGAAAATCTTAAAACACAACGCGATCGCACGCCATACGGAATTATCCACCTCGCCACCCATGCCGATTTTCGTCCTGGTGCCCCCAGCAACTCTTACATCCAACTGTGGAACACCAAGCTGCACCTTGACAAATTACCCCAATTGGGTTGGAACAATCCACCTGTGGAATTACTCGTACTCAGTGCTTGCCGCACGGCATTAGGGAATGAGGAGGCCGAACTCGGTTTTGCAGGATTATCGATGCAAGCAGGGGTGAAGTCTGTCGTGGCCAGTCTGTGGAATGTCAGTGATGCGGGGACACTGGCACTCATGACGAATTTCTACGAGGAATTGAGGAGAACACGGATTAAAGCAGAAGCGTTGCAGCAAGCGCAAATTGCCATGATTAAAGGACAAGTCAAACTTGAAAAGGGCCAGTTGATTACGCCTGGTGGTGTGATTCCTTTACCTTCAGAGTTAGCTAAATTAAAAGATACACAACTCACTCATCCTTACTACTGGTCTGCATTCACATTAGTTGGTAATCCTTGGTAAAAGGGGTTGAAGGTTGAAGGTTGGAAGACTGCTATAGATGGTGTAGCTGTGTAAGTCCTGTATCTGTGAGTTTGAACGGAGCCAAGGAATTCTAATCCGTTAGGTGTATGCATTTGTTCGGCAATCAATTAACTATCCATGCATTCCTCACTCAATGATTCGAGTTTTGACAGCCATGCGTTGAAGTGAAAACACCGATTCCGAATTGTTTCCAGTCCAATCAATTCAGCCAATTGTGCTCCATCAGCAACCTTTGCTTTTTCATAAGCAGGAAATTCAGTAATGATACGTTTGCTAGGGGCTGTGTCCGGACTGTCATTAATCAACTCCGGTGTTTCATAGCTAGCAGCAATAGTTTTGAGAGATGCAACCTTGTCTGAGCAGTTATCATAAAGGAACTCAAAACAAGTTGGATCAGAGAAAAGGTAAGCTTCGTATTCATGCAATTGAATGTACGGAATGAATCGCAGATCATCGATGTCCGCAGCGAAGCTTTTCTCTAGGAATTCGACGCGCTGAATGGGATTTTGGCGCAGACTCTCGGCTTCATCCAATCCAGGCAATTCAGGAGCGATAGCATATAAATCAATCATCGTAGTAAAGAACACATTAGAGCCTTTCTCCTGCTTGAGAAAACGCAAAATGTCATCCTTCATTGGCTTGTATTTACGACCACCTCCGCGATGCACCCGACCCTTTTTTCTTGCGTGAGCTATAAGCACAGGGTTCTGCATAAATACTCCATGTTGAGCCAGGTGTGGTTTCAGTATGTTGTCAGCGAATGTCTGCTCGGTTTGCCCTTCAGCAAATAGATAGAGGCGTACCATTAATTAATGCGGTCCTCCACCAATGATATTTTTCTCCCAGACTTCTCCCAAGCTATATTCATCAAGCCAATCTTCTAATTCGCTGGGATTTAGCCGTTTAAATTGAGACTCCTTACCCTCTCGATTTACCGTAATTACATCTTCAGGATTAAAGTTATCCAAAAAAGAACTGGATTGGGTACTGATGAGAATTTGTGTATGGTACGAAGCTTTGCTGAACAAGGCAGCCATGACATTCAGGGCGTAGGGGTGAAGACCAAGCTCTGGCTCATCAACAACAATGAGTTCCGGCAGTTCATCTTCTGGCTGCAAGAGCAACGTGCTAAGGCATATTGCTCGCAAAGTACCGTCCGAAAATTGGTGCGGCCCAAACACCCGATCTGATCCCTTTTCCCGCCAGTTTAAAATGACGCGATTAGAGCCATCTGGCTCAAGAACAAAGTCATCAAAAAATGGTGCAATAAGACGGATTGTTTTGACAATGCGGTTATAGGCTGAACCGCTTTTCTCTTGGCGAAACTTGAGAAGTAAGGCCGCTAAATTTCCGGCATCCGGCATCAGCCATCGGTTGTCGCCAATATAACAGGATTGACGAACCTCCGCCGTAGAAGACGTATCGTGAAAGTGGTACACACGGCAGCGGTTGAGCAAGTACCTGAGCGTCTTAGCTGTTTGCATACCTTCATCTGCTGCTTCGCTGATTCGGGTTTCCTGATGCCCCGCACCCAATTGGTCAATCTTTGGAGATGAGTAACCCGTTGGCAAGAAGCTAAGTGTCTCTTCGGCAAAGATCAGCGTATCACCGGCAGCATGGAACAACCGCAGGTCATAGCTATCCATCCCGTTTTCGACTTCAAACTCCAGTCGTGCCTGTATCTGGAGTGTTATTTTTGAGCCAAAGTACAAGAGAGATTGAGCACGTCCTGATGTGCCGATGTACTGTTGAAGTCGCCCGGCCATCATCTCATTAAGCATTTTGAAAAACGAAACGAGGTTGCTCTTGCCGGCTCCGTTCGCTCCAATCAAGATATTTAAGGGACGCAATTCAAGATCCATAGTCTTAATGGACTTGAATCCTTTGAGAATGATTCGTTGTAGCATGGTCAAGGATCGGTCTCCTGAATCCGTAAGTGATGATTTCTGTCACCTATTCCAAGCAGACAAGCTCTGGCAAGCCTTTGAGGCGGTTGTCACCCCTTGAAGAAATAGAGAATCTACATAAAAACCATTTCTGGGCGGTAATAAGTTAAGTAGAACTACTCAAGGTTCAGTGAATGCGATCACTGGAGTATATATGTAGCTCTCAAGTCCAGAGGTTTCCTGTAACAACAGCAATGCAGATTGGATTACTGTAATAGGTGAACTGCGAGGTTGAGTAATTCGCTGGCGATCGCTCTCACAATACCTAACATCATCGTTAGGTTAGCGTGGAACAGAATCAAATGCATACTCAAAAGGCGACTCAAGTGTATAGAATCTTATTCGTTTTGGCTCTACTTGTAACGCTTGCACTATCAATAGGTTCCCATCAACGGTTTTCCTCAGCGATCGCACCTTCGCCCCAACCGTTGCCGGAGGCTAGTACACCAACAACACTGATTGCTACTGAGTCGGGTGATAAGACTATCGCCTCCAGCGATCGCCTAGCCCCCCTTTTAAACAATCTCGGTAACTACCACCATCCAATTTCAACAACTGCCCCACTTGCTCAGCGCTACTTCAATCAAGGACTTATCCTCTCTTACGGGTTCAACCTCACCGAAGCAGAACGTTCCTTCCAAGAGGCAGCAAGGCTCGATCCGAAGTGCGCTATGTGTTACTGGGGAGTTGCTCTCGCCCTCGGTCCCAACATCAATACCACGATGAAAGCTGAGGCCGTGCCTAAGGCTTGGACGGCACTTCAAAAAGCGATTGAATTAAGCAATAATGCTAGCAAGAACGAACAAGCTTACATCCAGGCACTAGCCAAACGATATTCCTCGGAGCCTGTTGAAGATCGCTCTACACTCAACCTTGCTTATGTCAACGCTATGCGGGATGTTGTGCAACGCTATCCAGATGATTTAGACGCAGCAACTTTGTTTGCACAAGCCATCATGGACACCATGCCTTGGAGTTACTGGACTAAAGAAGGTAAACCCAAACCGGGAACTCTTGAACTCCTTGCCACGTTGGAGTCTGTTCTGAAACGAAGTTCTAACCATCCGGGTGCTAACCATTTCTACATTCATACATTAGAAAATAAACAACCTGAGCTAGCTGTTGCTGCTGCTGATCGCCTTGTCAATTTAGTCCCTGGTGCTGGACATCTCCTGCATATGCCATCCCATATCTATATCCAGGTAGGGCGCTATCACGATGCCGTCGTAGTTAATCAACGCGCTGTTGGCACTGACGACGACTATGTTGCTCAGTACTTAGCCCAAGGGTTCCCTCGCATTGACTATAATGTGGGGCACAATCGTAACTTTCTTTGGTTTGCCGCAATGATGGCAGGAGAGAGTAAAGTCGCAATTGAGGCAGCCCAGCATACAGCGAGGTTGGCAGAACCGAAATTAATGCGGGAGTCATGGGGTGGCACACTGCAACAGTATTACACGTTTCCACTCTTTGCCTTCGCGAAGTTTGGGATGTGGGATAAAGTTTTGGCCCAACCTGCTCCTGATGCCGATCTCCTTTATCCTACTGGGGTGTGGCACTATGCACGGGGCATGGCATTCACGGCAAAAAATCAACTGAAAAAAGCTGCACAGGAACTCGAACAGTTGAAATCGATCGCAACTAATCCTGCTCCAGAGAAAGCCACAATCGGGGAAATCAACCGGAAGATTTTGAAGACTGCATCGGAAGTGTTGGCAGGGGAACTAGCCGCTAAGCAAGGAAAGTATGAATTAGCGATCGCTCACTTGAAAACAGCCGTTGGTCTTGATGAGGAACTTCATGGTGAGCCTGCTTTGTGGTATTCTCCCGTGCGACAGACGCTAGGAGCCGTCTTGCTAGAAGCAGGACAGCCAGCCAAGGCAGAGCAAATCTATCGGGAAGATTTAAACAAATATCCTAATAATGGTTGGTCATTGCAAGGATTAGCCCAAAGTCTACAGGCACAGGGCAAGACAAGAGAAGCCAAGGAGGTACAAAAGCAGTTTAAGAAAGCTTGGAAGTATGCCGATGTGAAACTTACCGCCTCACGATTTTGAGAGGAAATTCTGATGGTTGGTGATTGGTAATCAGGAATCAGGAATGATGAATGATGATTTTTTATCCCTCGCAATTCATCATTCAATTGATTACCAATTCATATATTTTTCCAGGAATTTAAAAGGATTGATGATGAACTTATTGAGCCATATCCAGTTAATGAGTCAATACAACCAAGGGATGAATCATCAAGTGTATGAAGCTGCCGCTCATCTTAGTGAAGAAAAACTTTCGGAAGATAAAGGTGCTTTTTTTGGTTCTATTCTGGGTACATTCAACCATCTGATGGTGGCTGATATCATCTGGCTTAAACGGTTTTCAATTCACCCAACCCATCATTCAGCTATTGACGAGATTCGAGGACTTGCCCAACCCAGTTCACTCGATCAAGTTCTGTATAGTAATTTTCCAGAGCTTGCGGCTGAACGAAGAAAGCTGGATGAAACTATCATGAGTTGGTGCAATCAAATCACTGAATCAGATCTGCAATACAATCTTTCCTACAAAAACATGAAAGGTCAGCCTGCGGTGAAAGCATTTGGCAGTTTGATTTTACACTTCTTCAACCACCAAACTCATCATCGAGGGCAAGTAACAACGCTTTTATCTCAAGAAGGATTAGATGTTGGAGTTACAGATTTATTGGCAGTTATCCCTAATGAATTAGAGGCATGAAGATGCAAAAAAATAAAAAAATAATATTTTAAAAAATCGTTAAAGAGATTATACTTTTCTTGATTTTTCCGTTTTCCAATAAACCAATTCTATGGATGCTAACACCATCTTCAAGCAGGCTCAGTACCAGCGGGTTAGTGATGGAGCCATCGTGCCACTCTTGAGCAATTGCGAGTTGTTCACTCGGCTGTTAGTCCTGGTTTGGCCTCAACTGGGAGATTTTGACACTCTTGAATATGCCTGGTGGCTACAACGAGAAGCTGAACGGATTCAAAGGCAAGGATTGGTGATACGGGCTGTAGCTATCGGCGATCGCGCATCGGGGCAGCGATTTTGTAACTACACAGGGTTTTCAGCAGATTGTCTGTTTGTTGATCCCAAGGCAGAACTACACCGCAAGCTCGATCTCTATCCAGGGCTATCGCTCAAAATTCCCAGTCTCTCGGCTGCTCAAAACGCCTGGATCAACCTGATGCTGATGTGTGCAGGGATCGGTAGTCCTGGGACTCTGGCTGAAGTCTTGCGTGGTTATTGGGGCGATCGCCAAGCGCCCCAGTTGATTGGCGATGAGGAGGTTGTGAGGGCTACACCTTTGCCTCCGATCAAGGGATCGTTCTTCAATCTAGCCGGAGGTAAGGGATTTCAGCGTCCCTTTGAACTCGCAACTCTGCGACTGCGAAATATGGTAGAGGTCTTAAGCCATTGGAAAACGTATGTGCCAGATGCTACTTATTTAACGCAGCGAGGGGGAACGTTTCTCTTCAATACTCAGGGGGAATTACTCTACGAACACCGCGATCGAGGAATCCTTGGCTTTGCTGCTGATATGAGCCACCCGCTGTCGTTTCTAGGTCTTGAACAGGATAAGAAGGTCTAAGTACAGTATTAAGGACAGGAAACGTGAAGATTCTGGAAACTCAGCGCCTTGTTCTACAACCTTTGACTCTTGATGACGTTGATAACCTGCTTGGCATCTTCAGCGATTCAGAAGCCATGCGATACTATCCTGCTACCAAAAATCGTCAAGAAACAGAAGCATGGATTCAATGGAATCTGGATAGTTATTCCCAACAAGGTTTTGGTCTTTGGGCAGCTATTTTTAAAGATTCAGGACAGTTTGTTGGACAGTGTGGCTTAGTGCTGCAACGAAATGTCGAGGGGCAGGACGAAGTCGAAATCGGTTATTCCTTTTTAAGGAAGTATTGGAACCGTGGATTTGCTACCGAGGCAGCCAGTGCAAGCCGTGATTACGGATTTGAGCAGTTTGGGTTGAAACGGATTGTATCGTTAATCCACCCACAGAATAGAGCTTCACGGCGAGTAGCTACGAAGGTGGGAATGAGCTACGAAAAGGAGACTGATAGATGGAATAAGAGAATCTGTATTTATGCGATTGAGCGACTATCACACTACTGTAATAAGTGTGCAAGCGATTTATCATGCATCTAGTGGAAAGCGATGTAGCTGCAAATTCTCGAATATTGAATATTGAACACTAGGATGAACTCATGGAATGGCTCTATTTAGGCATTTTTCCAGTAGCGATCGCATATTTATACTGGTCTTACGTTTTATCGCAAATCCCTGCGGGTAGAGCTTCATCGTTCTTAAATATCGTCCCCGTTTTAGCAACCGTAATGGGATTTATTGGGTTGGAGGAACTCCCGACATCAATATCAATTTTCGGGGGAGCGATCGTAATCTTGGGAGTCCTCATCGTCAATGTCTTAGGCAAGAAACTAGCCAAGTATCCCAACAAACAAGTTAAAGTCACCCGATAGGGTCACCCAATAAGATGAAGCACTCGCGTAATCCTTGAAATAAACTGACCTTAATTAATAAGTGCGACACAGTTTTTAAGAGCTTTATCAATCCTCTCAAATATCTTACAGTCTAGAACGAGCAATCTCATGGGACAAACCATCATTCAAGTTGATGCATTCACCAATACTCCTTTTGCGGGTAATCCTGCTGCCGTTTGCGTTCTGCCTGCGCCTCAAGCTGATAGCTGGATGCAGAACGTAGCGCAGGAGATGAATTTATCGGAGACTGCTTTTCTAGTCAGACAGGATGATGGCTTCAATTTGCGTTGGTTTACACCGGCAGTGGAAGTGCCCCTTTGCGGTCATGCTACTTTAGCGAGTGCTCATGTGCTTTGGTCAGAGGGGCATCTATCACCCAATGAAGCTGCTCGTTTTTATACAAAAAGTGGGTTGCTTATTGCTAAGCAACTAGGGGATTGGATTGAGTTAGATTTTCCCGTCAATCATTCAGAAGAGACTGTTGCTACTCCAGAACTTGAGCAAGCTTTGGGTGTGCCCATTCAATCAGTTTTCAAGAATTCTTTGGGCTATTTGGTGGAAGTAGAATCTGAAGATTTAGTACGGCAAATGCAGCCCAATTTCGGATTGCTTAAAAATTTACCTATTTCTGATGTAATTGTCACTAGCTTGGCTCAAAAAGGCTCAGAGTACGATTTTGTCTCTCGCTTCTTTGCACCGGGATTAGGAATTGATGAAGACCCAGTTACGGGCGCTGCTCATTGCTGCCTTGCTCCCTTCTGGCGCGAGCGCGTAAATAAAGATGAGTTTTTAGCATATCAGGCATCGAGTCGGGGTGGTGTAGTGAAGGTGCGCTATACAGGGAGCGCTCGTGTCTATTTAGCCGGACAAGCCGTTACGGTTTTACGAGGTGAATTAATCAACGAAGGTTCGGGGAAGGGAGGATGAATCAACATGAATATTCAACAAGCATTTAATGCAGCGGCTGCTGATTATGACCAGCTACGACGAGTCCTTATTCCCTGCTTTGATGACTTTTACAAAACGGCGGTTGAAGTTATCCCGTTCAATCGCACCGCACCACTAAAGGTACTCGATTTGGGTGCGGGAACTGGGCTATATTCGGCTATGGTTCAAGCGGTTTTTCCCAATGCAGAGTTCACGCTGCTGGACTTAGCCACCGAGATGTTGGAGAAGGCGAAAACTCGATTTAGCCAGATGGGAAAATCTCCAAGAATTTTGATTGGGGATTATATAACAACCGATTTGCAAGGGTGGTATGATCTAGTGATTTCTGGTTTGTCCATCCATCACTTATCGGATGCTAACAAGGAGCGGCTTTACCAACGAATTTACAACACTTTGAAACCTGGGGGAATGTTTGTTAATGCTGACCAAGTTTTAGGTAAAACCCCTGAATTAGAACGCCGCTATCGACAACACTGGCTCGATTCAGTCCGTGCTTTGGGTATCTCGGATGAAGAGTTACGCGCTGCAAAAGAACGCATGGAATATGATCGCATGGCAACCCTTAATGCTCAACTCGATTGGTTGAAAGCAGCAGGATTTCAGGATGTTGATTGCTGGTACAAAAATTTCAGCTTTGCTGTATTTGGTGGATACCGCCCTGTGCAGTTAGAAGTTAAAAACAACGCTGGGCAACCCACCCTCCAAACTCAACGCCTCATCCTACGTCCCTTCACCTTAGCCGATGCACCAGACGTGCAACACTTGGCAGGCGATCGCGAAATTGCTGCCATGACACTCATGATTCCCCATCCCTACGAAGACGGCATTGCCGAAGAGTGGATCAAAACCCATCCAAAAGCGTTTGAGGAGGGGGCTGCGGTTCACTTTGCCATTGTGTTGCGGCAAACGGGGGAACTATGCGGTGCGATCGGTTTGGGAATCAACAAAGAGAATAATAATGCTGAAATAGGATACTGGATTGGCAAGCCTTACTGGGGACAGGGTTACTGTACCGAAGCCGCTAAAGCCGTCTTGCAATATGGTTTCGAGGTAATAGGATTGCATCGCATTCATGCCGCTCACTTTTTGCATAATCCTGCATCAGGACGAGTCATGCGGAAGATTGGCATGAGCTACGAGGGATGCCGCAGTCAACATACACGCAAATGGGACAAGTTTGAAGATTTAGAGCTATACGGCATCTTGAAAAGTAAATGGCAGCAGAAAAACAGCCTCAATGAAAAGCTTATCTAAGCTTTCGTCTAGATGCTTCCAAGCCTACACAGAGGATTTTTCGGATAGGTTTTTAGGTATCTTCAAGAAGTTAAGAAATATGAGTTCATATACTTGGAATGCACTGGATTACGAAAAGCATTCATCCGCGCAGCAAACATGGGCGCGAGAAATGATTAGTAAGCTCAGTCTAAAAGGTGATGAGCGAGTTCTCGATATTGGTTGCGGGGACGGAAAGGTTACTGCCGAAATCGCTGGTTTGGTGCCCCATGGTTCTGTCGTTGGCATTGATAGTTCAGAGGCGATGATTAACTTGGCTCGAACTCGATATCCGGCTGATACTTTTCCTAACCTACAATTTGTGCATAGGGATGCTCGCCAATTGCCCTTTGACAATGAGTTTACCCTTGTCTTTTCTAACGCAGCGCTGCACTGGATACAAGACCATGTATCCGTTCTTAGTGGTATTAGCCGTAGCCTTCAATCTGGAGGCAAAGCCTTACTTCAGATGGGCGGTCGAGGAACTGCGGCGGATATCGTTGCTGTCATTGAGGAGATGACAAAGTCGAGTCAGTGGTGTGCGTATTTTGCCGACTTTGCATTCCCCTACTTTTTCTACAGTCCTCAAGAGTACCAGCCTTGGTTAGAAGCGGCGGGGTTAGAATCGATTCGCATTGAGTTAATCCCGAAAGATATGACGCATTCTGGAGCAGGCGGTTTGGCAGGATGGATTCGCACGACTTGGTTGCCTTATACTCAGCAATTACCGGAGCCAATGCGTGAACCGTTCATAACGGAGCTAGTGGAACGTTATTTGGAGCATCACCCAGTTGATGAAGAGGGTTTAACGCACGTCCAGATGATCAGGCTGGAGGTTGAAGCTCAAAAAGAGTGAAGAAGCTGTACCCATCAACGGGTTGTGAATTTGTGTAAATTTCAGGTAGCCCTGCCTAATCCTAACTATCAGGCGAACTCAAACGCTAATAATGGTTTTTGCCATACTCTGTTTTCTGGATGATGGTACATATAAACTACCCACACCTACTTCGTTGAAGTGTGGGTTTTGCAGCCCACACCAGTAGATTTGGATTTCTGGCGCTTCATCTGTCCTAGTTGCTTGTGACTTCCTGCTTGCTTGCGCTTACGGGTATCAGAAGTAGAGCTAGCCACATCGGCGTCTACGAGGCTCGTTTCAAACCCCGGCAATTTTCCTTGTGACCATAAAAGCATAACAAGCGCGGCAGCTAAATCTCTATCCATCGTGAAAGAGCAACTCTGACACTGGTGAACTCTTTCGTCCAGTGATTTTTTGTGCCGATTCCCACAGTTAGGACAAGTTTGGGAAGGTTTTACAGTTTTGGTCGGAACCTCAACAAACACCCCGCCAGCTTCCACTACTTTATACTGAATAGCTGCCCTTAGCATCCCAAAACCAACATCCAAAATGGATTTATTTAGACCTGCTTTCTGTTTTTTGCGCTTGCCTTTTTTAGCTTTACGGGTCATCTTTGATACTTCTAGTTTTTCCGTAGCGACGAAGCTATTACAGCGAACGATGTCTGACGCTACTTGATGTACCCAGTGACGCCTCTGATTGGCAACTTTTCGAGTTGCCTTGCTGATTTTTGATTGGGCTTTGTTCCACCGACTAGAAGCTTTCTGCTTTTTCCTGCGATTGGGAGGAGTCTTGCGACGTTTCTGTTGAGAAAGGTGTTTGATTTGTGCCTCAACTTGCCTTAGAAACCTGGGGGCTTCCACAAAAGTGTGAGTTTCACCGTCTGTAATGGCTAATGCGGATTTGCACCCCAGATCAATGCCGACAGCACCCAAGTCGGTCTGTCTTGCGGCTACTTGTAATTCGGTTAACTCAACAGTGATACTGGCGTACCATAAGCCATTCCGAAAAACAATGGTGCAGGTGGTTGGAGTTCCCCAAATACGGGCTTTCCCGCGCATTTGGATAGAGCCAATTTTTGCTAAATCTAGGTAGCCATTGTCGCCAGTTGTATGCGCTTTCCAACCTGTTTTGCTGGGATAAGTCCAGCCTGAGTAATGCCGAATTGACTTGTACTTGGGACGTTTACCCAATCCTTTAAACCAACGTTGAAATGCGTAGTCAACGCGCTTCAGTGTGGCTTGCAACGTCATGCAATTACACTCTTTATATTCAGTCCAGACTTCTTTAAAAGCTGGTAAAGAGTTTTGTTGCTCAAAGTAATCGACTTTGTGACCCAATTTTTGGTACTGAGTAAAACGATTGGAAACAGCGCTGTTATACAAGTCTTGCTGCAGCTTCCGGTGATACCGCAATGTCTGCTCTTGCTTTTTATTGGGGTATAGCCGAAAAGTTACACGTCGAACTGGCATTTACTGTTTCCTCCTGTTAGGCTCACTATAGCTTATTCAAGTGGAGGTATGTCAAGTGCAGGCA
The DNA here is from genome assembly GCA_040756535.1 of Cyanobacteriota bacterium. GTDB lineage: Bacteria > Cyanobacteriota > Cyanobacteriia > Cyanobacteriales > Coleofasciculaceae > JBFLZA01. The sequence goes on along the minus strand of JBFLZA010000028.1, from coordinate 5,991 downwards.
AGAAGAGGTTCTCACTCCGTTTTCTCTGTTCAACTGCATATGGTGTTTGTGGCGAAATATCGTCGCCCAGTTATCACTCCGGCGATGCTGGAAAGGCTTAGAGAAATATTCGCCAATATCTGCGTTAAAACCAAATGTCAGCTTACCGAGTTTTCCGGTGAAGCTGACCATGTGCATTTATTGGTGGATTTTCACCCGGACAACCGCTTATCCGCCTTAATTGGAAGCCTGAAATCTGGGTCAAGTCGAATCATGCAAAAAGAGTTTGCTGACGCGCTGTCGGAAGTTTATAAGCAACCCGCTTTTTGGTCTGGTTCCTATTACGTAGCGTCCACTGGTGGCGCTCCTATCGAAAGGATTAAGGCTTATATCAAGTCTCAGGAAGTACCAGAAAAGTGATTGTTCGACGTAGGTACGGAGTCGAACCGCTATCCCTCCCTACCCTACTTCGTTGAGGGTAGGGACTCCCGCGATACGTTGATATTTTTCCTAATCCTTAGCCTTGAGGAAGAATTTTTAACATCTTCACGGAAAACGGTATTAGAGTGCGTATTCAAGAGTAAATAGCCCCAATCAGTGGATGAGTACAGTGCAGTTACCTTTTGATACATCCTTTCACTTTAACGAGCAATTACGCGAAGTTCCTAACGTGCCTAGCGAAATGCAATGTGCGATCGCATTCCTGCAGTCCCAACTGGATGATGATGACACAGATGCTCATCAGCGAATACAGCTTTATGGTCTCATTGGCGTCTATGCTCGTATTCTGGGTGACTTTTTGCTAGCTTGCACTGCACTGAAAACAGCGATCGCTTTGAGCGAACAAATTCAAGACGAATGCTTAAAAACCGTTAATCAGTTGCGTTTGGCGCATGTGTATCAATGGCAGCGACAATTTGAAATTAGCGATCGCCTGTTTGCTCAGATCCTGGTACGCTGTGTCCATAACCCCACATTGGAACCGTATCTCGACTTCGCCTTCCAACACGCAGGCAAATGCAAATTCGATCAACGGCAGTATGCAAAAGCCCAATGGTGCTTTGAGCAAGCACTTGCCATCCGCTTGCGTAAAGGCGATCCAACGCTAATTGAATCCACTCAGTATGCCTTGGAAATAACCAAGCGACGAGCAATGACTGTGGCAACTTTCAAATCATAATATCGTGTCCGGTAGCATCGTCATGTTATCGGTAAAATTTGTTCATGGTACCCCCCCTTGAAAGCAAGCTACATAATTCATAGTTCATGGTTGATTTAATGCACCGTGAATGAGAGATACAACATTCGTGACAACTTAAGGTGAGGAGCGGTTTGTCAAGGCGGTAACTGCACTTCGGGAGTGCGATCGCGTTTTACAGTCGTTATCAGTTGCATCCATGCACTTGGTAAGGAACATCATCAACAATTATTCTCAATCCGAAATATTTGTTAGTAGTTTAACGAAATTCCTTAAACGTCTAACCTTCAATCTTCTAGCCTTCAACCTATTTTCCCGTCAGCTTCCTCCTGATGACAGAGGTATTAACTAAAACTGAATGACACTGTAGTAATAAAACCAATTTAAGGGGCAGGCTGCTAAACATCAGGAGGAAGGTTGCATGAAACTCACTACTTGGACAAAATACCTGCCAGTAGCGTTGGCAGTCGCTTTAGTCATTCCAACTGCATCGACACAAGCACAAGTCTCACCTGTAACTAGAACAGAACGAGCTAACTACGAATTTCCTACAGAATCGTATTACCAGCGCTTTATGAGACTTGGCTACGCGGCGATGCAACGACAAGACTACACTGTTGCTGCGGACTATTTCAAAAATGCGTTTTACGAACGTCCCAACGACCGACAGGCACTAATTGCTTACACAAACGCGATAAAATACTTCAACCCAACTGAATCTGAACCGGAAAGTATCCAAGCTACATCTGGCTACGCTCGCTACAGACAACTTGGTTATAACGCTACTCGACAAGGGGATGACAAAAATGGTTTACCACATCTCCCACAACTGGAGGAGAAACGCTCAAACTAGTGCACCCAGGCAGAAATAATCCACCAGTTGCAGCTCTCGGAGCGGGGGAGCTGGGGAGCGGGGGAGCTGGGGAGCAGGGGAGCTGGGGAGCCTGAGGAGTAAGCTTTTACTTTAATCCTACTGAAGTGATGGAAAACTTTTGCCGCGTTGCACTAGAAATATTTGTAGGTAACAACCTGAACCCATAACGTGTTCACCTTAAACTGCTCTAAGAAACTGAGCAATCGGCACAACGATATACGCTTTAATAGTCTTCAAATTGAATCGTATTGAGAAGGCTAATACTAATGGGTTGTAAATTTTGACTCTTTTTACGAATATTGTGGCAAGAGGCGCTATCTGTAGGAGAAGAGAGCGTTGAGGCATCAAAATCCTCAAATTCTCTCGACATTAACGATTGAAGATAACGCCTTTTATTGCTATCCCCATATCTCAGTTGCCTTTGATTAGCTCTATCTCTAGCAATCCAACCGTCATTAGCTAGTTTAATAGAGGCAATTGCGCTTTCATTAGTCGTAAATAGCCCATTTTGATACGATCCAAAAGCAAACACACTGGTCAGATGGCAATCACTGGAATCAGAATATCTGGTGCAGCAGCGGGATTGAGAAGACTTATTGTTGAAAAAAGGGCATTGAATGTTGGCACACACATTAAGGGTTGAATGTAGCGAGTCTAAAAGGGCTGGCATGACTTAAGCACCAATGTTACTAAGGAACGATACTAAAAAAGCCTTTTTGAAATGAATCCTGACGCTTCACCTCTAAAATGAAGAGGCTCATTTTTTCGGTTTACTTCGATGATATTTGCTCACCGATAGAAAAGGAATCCGCAAATATCCCAGTATTCCTACTTCACCGGGTAGTGATTGGACAATGCAACTCCGAGAAAATACGGAGAAGCCTGCCACCAGATGAAAAGATTTATAACATTTTGTAAAGAGGCGGCGCTAACACCTGTCACTCACTCAAAAAGCGATCGCTTTTTGTGCTCAACCACTACCCTGAAAAGTAAGTCGCCCTTTGTGTTATTTATCTTTGCCATGCAACTTTTGCGTTTCCTGATGCCCCTACTGCTTTTGGTTACAGCCACCGCCTGTGGTTCGCCCAATATCTCCAATCAAGAAACTGCAACACCTGAAGCAGAGCAAAAGCCTCCAACAGCTAATCAACCTGCCGATGCTCCCACTCAATCCAAACAGCAACCAACCACTGCTGTAGCCACGAAAAGCGTCGTGCCTACCCAAACCCTAACACCTCAACCCATTAAAATCACCCTTGCCGATTTACCTGAACCTTTCGCTACGAATAGCGCCTCCCAGTCCCCCCAAGTCATCTCAGTACCCCAAAATCCAACACTGAACGTCCCTGCTGGTTTCCGAGTCAATGTTTATGCAGACAATTTAGATGCTCCACGTTGGTTAGCCTTAACTCCTAGTGGTGATGTCTTGGTAACAGAAACAAGGGCAAACCGCATCCGCCTCCTGCGCGACACTGATGGTGATGGCGTTGCCGATGTCCGCAAAACCTTCGCCACGGCAGAAAATGGTGTGAATATTCCCTTTGGCATGACCTTTGCCGGTAACTCCTTCTTCCTGGGTAACACAGGTGAAGTTCGACGGTATCCTTACACTAATGGTCAACAGCAACTCACAGACAGGGGGCAAAAAATTGCCGACCTCACTCCTGGTGGCTATAACCAACACTGGACGCGCAACGTTGTTGCCTCACCGGATGGAACCAAGCTTTATGTCACCATAGGTTCGCGTTCCAACGTAGATGAAGAACCTCTGCCTCGCGCCTCAGTACAAGTGATGAACCTAGACGGTTCCAATCAGCAAACCTTTGCCTACGGTTTGCGTAACCCTGTCGGACTCGACTTTCACCCCATCACAGGTGAAGTCTACGTCACTGTCAACGAACGAGATGGAATTGGGGATGACTTGGTGCCGGATTACTTGACACGCATCCGCCAAGGGGAATTTTACGGTTGGCCTTATGCTTACCTGTCACCCAATCTAATCGAACCTCGTCAAACGGTGAAGGGTAAGAGCAAACGTCCCGATTTAGTAGCGAAAACTCAAACTCCCGATGTGCTGTTCCAAGCTCACTCAGCCGCTTTGGGATTGCAATTTTATGATGGGCAAACCTTTCCGGAAAAATATCGCAATGGTGCATTTGTAGCCTTTCGTGGCTCTTGGAACCGCAATCAGGGAACTGGTTATAAAGTTGCCTTTGTTCCTTTCGACGCTTCTGGACAACCACAAGGTTACTATGAAGACTTTCTCACCGGTTTTCTTGTGAATCCATCGGGGCCAACAACTTGGGGACGCCCAGTTGGGTTACTAGTATTACCGGATGGTAGTTTGTTAGTGACAGAAGAAGCCAATGAGCGAATTTACCGTATTCAGTACCGTGGCTGATCAACTGAAAAATTCGTAATTCGTAATTAAGTTTGAAAATATAGATCACTTGACGTTCAGGAACAATATTTTTGCTGTCACCAGTCCAGTTTCCTAAAGATCGAGTTCAACAGAGCCATCTAAATGTTGAGGAGTGAAAAAATATTGTGTTTGCTTATACCTATAGAATTAGGTTGTCAAGACTGATGATAATATTTTCAAAAAAACTTGCATTAGCTTAACAATCGATGCAGCTATTCCCCCTATCGGCAAAAGGACTTCTCGTCTTTACATTCTCCTGCTTAATCACACAAGGATTGACTACAGCCGCCAATGCTGCTAAACCCCAACACATAGAACAACTGCGAACGACAAAATCCTGTCCTAAGTGCGATTTAACCGATGCTCAACTAACAGCGGTGAATCTCCAAAACGCAGACTTGAGTGGGGCTAAACTTGATGGCGCTAACCTGAGCGGTGCTGACTTGAGCGGCGCTAATTTGAGCAATGCCCAAATGAGAGGAGTTGAATTGTCTGAGGCAGTGCTTGTAGGTGCCAACTTGAAACAGGCACAACTGGGGGCGAGGCAACTGGGTAAGGAACAAGTCGTCAGTAATTTACAAAAAGCCAATCTTCAGGGGGCTGACTTGACGGCGGCTAACCTCGCGAGTGCTAAGTTGATGGAAGCTAACTTGAAGGATGCCAAGCTCAATTATGCACAGTTAGCGAGTGCTAATTTGGCAAAAGCTGACCTCATCCGTAGTCAACTCGCAGTAGCCAATTTAGCGGGGGCTAATTTAGAAGAGGCGCAGCTTAAGATTGCTACATTGAGCGGTGCGAACCTCACAGGTGCTCTAATGAGTGGAGCAAATTTGACTACGATTAACGCTGATAGTGTTAACTTGAGTGGTGCTGACTTGCGTCAGGCGAATTTCACTGATGCTAACTTAGACCATGCCAATCTCAAAGGTGCAAATCTGCAAAATGGGGTTTTGATGACCGCTAACCTGCGGAGTGCCAATCTCAGTGAGAGTAAATTGCAGACAGCTAATTTGAGAGGCGCGAATCTTACTCAAGCTAATCTAAGTACAGCGAATTTGCAGGGAGCTGACTTAAGTAATGCTAAACTCGCGATCGCAAATCTCACAGGGACTCAACTCATGGGTGCCAAGCTCAACTCCGCCTATCTGTACAGTGCCAACCTGACTCAAGCTAACTTGAATGGAGCGGACTTGCGCCAAGCTTTATTGCGTTCTGCTGACTTAACAGGTGCAACATTAGTCGGTGCCACTCTGGAAAATGCCAATCTCATGAGTACCCAATTAACCCAAGCCAACTTAACATACAGCGACTTGACTCAGTGTGACTTGAGAGGGGCTTCCTTGAAAGAGGCTAATCTAAGTAATGCCAACCTCAATCAAGCCGATTTGCAGCTTGCGACCTTAACGGGTGCCAATCTAACGGGTGCTAATCTGACTAATGCCAAGCTGCAAGATGCGATCGGTCTCAATCCGTCTGCGATTGGTAATCGATAATTATTAAAAGCAGGATAAATCATCT
>JBFLZA010000027.1:0-25917 GCA_040756535.1 Cyanobacteriota bacterium | reverse complement strand
CTGACTTTCAATGCGGCTGCCCAACGGATGTTAGGATACAGCGCCCAAGAAGTGGTGGGTAAGGTAACACCTCTAGTCATCCACGATCGCCAAGAAGTCATACAGCGTGCCCAAGAATTAACACAGGAGTTGGGAATTCCTATTGAACCGGGCTTTGAATGCTTTGTAGTCAAAGCTCGCTTGGGAGAACCTGATGAACGCGAGTGGACTTATATCCGCAAAGATGGTTCCCGTTTTCCCGTGTTACTGTCGGTAACCGCTCTGCGTGACGCAGTTGGTAATATTACAGGATTTCTCGGCATTGGCAGCGACATCACAGAACGCAAGGGGGCGCAAGAGGTGCTGGAAACCCGTGCTCAGGAGCAAGCTGTTGTCGCGACATTAGGACAACGCGCCTTGCGTCGTACCAATTTGTCAGCGTTGATGGATGAAGCAACCAAGCTGATTGCTCAGAGCCTAAATGTTGAGTATTGTAACGTTTGGGAGCTGACAGCAGATGGAAATGCGCTGCTGCTGCGATCAGGGGTAGGTTGGAAGTCAGGATGTATGGGTCAGGCAACAGTCAGTACTCTTACTGATTCTCAAGCTGGCTATACCCTGATGAGCAATCAACCCGTGATTGTTGAAGATCTCCGAGCAGAAACGCGGTTTAGCAGTTCCCCTCTCCTACATGAGCATGGAGTTGTCAGTGGATTGAGTGTCGTTATCCCAGGTTCAAATCGTCCTTTTGGGGTTTTGGGGGCATATACAAGGAGGAAGCAGGTCTTTAATCAAGAGAGCATTCACTTCCTGCAAACAGTGGCTAATATACTGGCTACAGCTATGGAGCGCCAACAGGCGGAAGAAGAATTACAGCGTCAGAATCGGCGATCGCAACTATTTGCTGAAATCACACTGAAAATTCGCCAATCCTTGCAGCTTGAAGAAATTCTCCAGACGACCGTAACCGAAGTCCAGAATATTCTCGACTGCGATCGGGTGTTGCTGTATCGGGTTTGGCCGGATGGTACAGGGCGCACTGTGACGGAAGCCGTTAAGCCAGGGTGGCCTCCAATTCTCGATATGCCTTTTCCCGAAGAAGTTTTTCCCTTAGAGTACCAAGAACTTTACCGTCAGGGAAAGGTACGAGCGATCGCGGATGTGGAAAAAGCCTACGCCGAGTTAACACCCTGTATGTTGGAATTTCTGAAGCCTTGGTGTGTCAAGGCTAAGTTGATTGTGCCGATTTTGATGACGGGAGACAGGGAAAAAGGGGACGTGCGGACGTGGGGACAAGGGGGGCAAGGGGGACAAGGAGGACAAGGAAGTGAATTTATCGATATCTGGCAACAGCTTTCTCTCCCCTCTGCCCCATCTCTCCCATCTCTTCCATCTTCAATTTCCCCTCCCCAATCCCCTCGACTGTGGGGGTTGTTAATCGCTCATCACTGCACCAGTCCCAGACCATGGAGTAGCTTTGAAATTGAACTTTTGACGCAGCTTTCTGAGCAAATTGGTTTGGCTTTGGCACAATCTCAACTCTTAGAGAGAGAAACCCGTCAACGCTTGGAGCTTGCTCGTTCCAATGCAGAGCTGCAAGAATTTGCTTATGTAGCTTCACACGATTTGCAAGAGCCACTCCGCAAGATTCAGACATTTGGCGATCGCCTCAAGACCAAGTATGGGGATGTGCTATTAGATCAAGGACGCGATTACCTTGAGCGGATGCAAAATGCCGCTGAACGAATGCAGGCGTTGATCGACGACTTGCTGACTTTGTCACGGGTGACAACGAGAGCACAGCCTTTTACGCCAACGAATCTAACGCAGGTAGTGCAAGAAGTTTTGTCTGATTTGGAGGTACGCATTCAGAAGACAGGTGGACAGATAGAAGTGGGTGAACTCCCCCTTGTAGAAGCCGATCCCATGCAAATACGTCAGTTACTGCAAAATCTCCTCAGTAACGCCCTCAAGTTCCATCGGGATGATCAGCCACCTGTTATTAAGATTTATAGTCAACTGCTTCCAGAGCAGGAACAACGACCAACAGCAGGAATGAACACCGCTTTGACTTGTCAAATTTTAATTGAAGATCATGGCATCGGTTTTGAGGAAAAATACCTCGATCGCATCTTTAATGCTTTCCAACGCCTGCATGGTCGTAGCGAATACGAGGGGACAGGCATGGGTTTAGCAATCTGCCGTAAGATTGTTGAACGCCACGAGGGAAGCATCACTGCGAAAAGCCTACCAGGACACGGCTCAACCTTTATCATCACGCTACCTCTACAGCAACGTCAACTGAAGAATGAAGGATGAATTATGAATAACGAATGATGAAGGCTACAAGCTAAAGCTTAGGGCCTGAAGAGTTTTTAATAATTCACAATTCATAATTCATAATTCATAATTAACAATTCATAATCTACACTTCACACGTTTTGGTTAAGGAGATACGACAAGGTGAAAGCACGGCGCAATTCAGTGATGATCTTGATGGCTGATGATGATCCCGATGATTGCCTCTTAGCCAAAGAAGCTCTGGCCGAGAGTCGCATGACCAGTAAGCTACACTGTGTCCAAGATGGCGAGGAACTGATGGATTATCTCTACCAACGAGGCAAATATGCGACACCGGGGAGTGCCCCACGTCCAGGTTTAATCCTCCTAGATTTAAATATGCCTAAAAAAGACGGTCGTGAGGTACTTAGAGAACTCAAAACCGACCCTAATCTACGACAAATTCCCGTCTTAGTACTGACCACATCGAAGGCAGAGGAAGATATCTATCGCAGTTACTACCTGGGTGCCAACTCTTTCATCACTAAGCCTGTAACTTTTAGCTCCTTAATTGAGGTGATGAAGATTTTGAGCAAGTATTGGTTTGAAATTGTTGAATTGCCTCCTCAGGGGGCTGGCGGTGGAGATGGACACCCTATAGGTCAGAACCCTATTCGTTGAGTATAAGGGAGTCCATGTAGCCACGACCAAATCGGCATATTATCGATCTTGTGTCAAACTGAGCGATCGCCATCGCTCAAACCCTGACTTGATGGGAGTTTTACGCGGGATTTTCCGAGACTGACCCAAGCGCGTTATGATCATTCCTGCTATAGCCCCCGCAGGCTCCCGCGTTTAAGATAGAAATAGTATCACTAGTATCACTTTCCTCAAAGCAGGGTATGAGAAACACCCCAGAGCAGCTCGGCAGAAATAACCCATCAGTTGTCAGTGGGGGAACTCAGGGAGCGGAGGAGCTAGGGAGCTGAGGAGTAAGCTTTTACTCGATTCATGGAAATTGACGGGGAACTTTCGCCGCTCAGAACTATTTTTAGCGCAATCATTATTTATTTTCTTTATTAAATGACTCTCAAGAGAGTTTTTTGACTTGAGTTTGTAAATCTTAATATTATCAAGCTTAATTAAACTTATTCATCTTTTTTCTTGTATTCAAAGAATGAAGGAGCCAATGTATGGCAAGTAGTATCATGCAGCGTAATAATGTCCAGGTCTTAGGTGATGGTCCTCAGACCATCATCTTTGCCCATGGCTTCGGCTCCGATCAGATGGCTTGGCGACATCAGGTAGCAACCTTCGCTTCTGATTTTCGCATCATACTGTTCGACCATGTAGGGGCAGGTAAATCAGATTTTTCTGCCTATAGTCCCCGCCGCTACAGCAGCATCTACAGCTATGCTGACGATTTACTGGATTTGTGTGCCGAGTTAAAGTTGACCAAGAGCATCCTAGTGGGTCACTCTGTCAGTGGAATGGTTAGCCTATTGGCAGCACTAGTCGAGCCTGATTGTTTCAGTCAACTCATCTTTATCAGTGCATCCCCCCGTTACCTCAACGATGTTGGATATTACGGTGGCTTCGAGCAGTCTGACCTAGATGCGTTGTACGAAGCCATGTCAACTAACTACTATGCTTGGGCAAGCGGCTTTGCTCCCATCGCAATGGCTACCCAGGATAAACCTGAATTGGCGAAAGAGTTTGCAAATACCCTTGCAGCAATTCGCCCTGACATAGCGCAAGCCGTTTCTCGTGTGATTTTCCAGTCTGACCACCGAGCTGAGTTGCCGCGACTGAAGATACCTACTGTGATTTTACAGGCAAGTGATGATATTGCTGTGCCGCCTGAGGTCGGTCAGTATATGGCAAATGTAATCCCCCACAGTAAGTTAATTAAAATTAACGCCAAGGGACACTTACCTCATCTCAGCGCACCTGATGTCGTGACGAGTGCGATCGCAGAATGTTTAGTTGCTTAAGACATCCTTTTAGTTTACCGCCTCAAGGGAAACGTCCTGATTGGCTGCCCACGTTTGCACCCGCCTTACTAGGCGTCGTACTATTCCTCGTTGGATGGGGTGTGCTGGATGGATGGAAACCTCTGCAATGGCTAGCCCTGATACTTTTGGCCTTGTGTACTTTGTTACCCCCTTCGAGGGTACGAGTCACACTTCTGGTTGGGCTGGCTATACTTAGCTTCGGACTCCTAGAAGATCAAGATGAACTATTCATCAGCCCATTTCTTTTACTGGGAGCGGTATTTAGTCTTCTATTAAGTAAATTTCTGCGGGGCATTGAGTGGCGGTTAGCGTCTCAGTTGGTACTGGCTACACTGGCGGATGTCAGTGTAATCAGCGAACCCGGAGGGAGTGTCCTTACAGGTGAGGCTCTCCTTAATCGCGCCCTCTCGCTACTGCGTGACTATGCTTGTGCTGATGCTGCGATCGCGTTGCGTCAACTGGATGAAGTTACAGCCCAAGCGCTGGTTTGCCTGCCTTCATCCGCTCTCCCCGATCAACTTACCACTCCGACGCTTTTTGCAGATGCGATCGCTCAAAATCGCTGCCTGTACTATACCGACTATCCCTCTACTCCTGGAGCTTCTCACCTCTTAGTCGCCCAAGGCACTCAGTCTCTAGCTGTTCTGCCCCTGCAACAGCCCCTAATTCCGGGAGGGCAAGGGCTAGGACGGGGAGCAATTTTGTTAATTTGGTATCGCCGCTATGACGCCTCACCCCACTTAAGGCAATTTATGGAATCGCTACTGGGTGAGTTACGCACCCTGCTGCAATTTAGCGATACAACCCTACGCCTTGATCAACTACAGGCACGCTTCGGTGCGATGTTAGAAACCATTCATCAAGGAGTCGTGTTTGTGGATGAAAGCGGTGAACAGGGTTGGCTCAATCAAGCAGCCGGAGAACACCTAAGTTTAACTCCAGGCGCGATCGAGCCGCCCTTACTTGCCCAAGCAATGGCAACATTACGCATGAGTGCTGATAATCAAGCCGAAATTGCGGAAAAAGCAGCAGAATTTTTCTCTAAACCTCAACCCGAAATTCGCAACTGGAACTGGATTTTTAGCCAACCTCAACCCAAAGTACTCAGTCTCTCTAGCACACCAACTCGCTTTCGTGATGTGCCAGGTCGCCTTTGGATACTAGACGATATTACAGAGCGGTATTTTGCCCAATTAGCGATCATTGAACGAACTCAAGAACTCTCTCGAGCCAATCTTGAACTGGAAAAGGCAACAGCAGAAGCAGAAGCGGCGACTCAGATTAAAAGCCAATTTCTCGCCAATATGAGCCATGAAATCCGCACACCAATGAATGCCATCATCGGTATGACGGGTCTATTACTCAATACTAAGCTAACAGAACAACAGCGTGATTTTTCTGAAACCATTCAAAGCAGTAGCGATACTTTACTATCACTAATTAATGATATCCTTGACCTTTCCAAAATTGAATCAGGTAAGTTAGAACTAGAAGAAAAATCCTTTATTTTAAGGACTTGCGTTGAAGAATCTCTAGACTTAATCGCGTTCAATGCTGCTAAGAAAAATCTGGAATTAACTTACATCATTCACTCTCCAACTCCCAGCAAAATTGTCGGAGATGTGACTCGGTTGCGCCAAATTTTAGTGAATTTGCTCAGTAATGCTGTTAAGTTCACTGAAACGGGAGAAGTGGTGGTTTCAGTCAAATCTTCCATCATTAGTCGTCCGTCAACTCAAGGACTAAGGACAAATGACCAAGGACAGTTCTACGAAATTCAATTTGCCGTAAAAGATACAGGCATTGGCATTCCCCCAGAGCGCGTCAACCGCTTGTTCAAATCCTTCAGCCAAATTGATTCTTCGATCACCCGTCATTATGGGGGAACTGGATTAGGTTTAGCGATTGGCAAACAGCTCAGTGAAATGATGGGTGGCACAATGTGGGTAGAAAGTCAAGCAGGGAAAGGCTCGACGTTTTATTTCACCATCGTTGCTCAGTCAGATGCCACTTTATCACCAACCGATTGTGGCTCCCATCAGCCTCAGCTCAATGGCAAGCGGTTACTAATAGTAGACGATAATGCGACAAATCGGCGGATTTTGACGCTACAAGCCCAATCTTGGGGAATGGTAACTTATGCGGTGGAATCGGGGGCAGAAGCTCTCTGTTTACTGAAGCGGGGGGAAGCCTTTGATCTGGCAGTTTTAGATATGCAGATGCCGACAATGGATGGTTTGACTTTATCTGCAGAAATTAGGAAGCTGCCCGGTTACCAGCAATTGCCCTTGATTATGTTGACCTCTATAGATAAGCCAGCCACCAGTGACTGTGCTAAAGTGGTAAATTTCGCGGCTTTCCTAACCAAGCCGATTAAACAATCTCATCTTTATAATGTCTTAATCCAGGCTTTGGAGGGACAGCCGATCCAAGTCAAACCCTCCCGTGTTACTCTACCTTCGCTCAATCCCCAACTTGCCCAACAGCACCCCTTAAGGATTCTTTTAGCGGAGGACAATGTCGTCAATCAGAAAGTCTCTTTGCTTCTTTTGCAACAAATGGGCTATCAAGCCGATCTCGCTACTAATGGGCTGCAAGTTCTGGAAGCTCTACGTCGTCAACCTTATGACGTAGTGTTAATGGATATGCAGATGCCTGAAATGGATGGATTGACGGCTACGAGATGCATTTGCCAAGAATTCCCAAATAGCGATCGCCCCCGCATTATTGCCATGACAGCCAATGCCATGCAAGGCGATCGCGAAGAGTGTCTGCAGGCAGGCATGGACGATTACATTAGCAAACCCATACGGGTAGAGGAACTCGTCCAGGCTTTGAGGAAGTGTCAGCCCCAAGAAGCTGGGGAGCTGGGGAGCAAGGGAGCTGGGGAGCTGGGGAGCAAGGGAGCGAAGGAGCAAGGGAGCGTAGGAGCTGGGGAGCACGGGAGCGAAGGAGCAAGGGAGCGAAGGAGCAAGGGAGCGAAGGAGCTGGGGAGCTGGGGAGCTGGGGAGGAATCTTCAATTCCAATCTTGAGTGAGGCAGCAGACTTTCAACTCCAACCCTGGGACTCTGGGTCCCTCCCCGCACCTGAACACCCCATTCCTCCTATCGATCCCAAGCTGCTGCAATCCTTCCGGGAGATGATTGGTGAAGATGCGGACTCTATATTGGTTGAGATGATTGATTGCTACTTGGAAGATGCGCCTAAACTCGTCAGTGCGATCGCGGCGGCTATCGCTCAAGGCGATGCAAAACAGTTACGAGCATACGCACATACACTCAAGTCAAGCAGTCTTACCCTTGGCGCTACAACCCTCTCCAATCTTTGTAAAGAGTTGGAAGTCATGAGTCGTGCTGGGCATACTGAAGGTGGACTCGACAAAGTGCTGCTGCTAAAAGCTGAGTATGAAAGAGTGAAGACAGCTTTGCAAATAGAACGAACTCAGGCTCAGGTTTAACACTCTCCCGTTACAGCTACAGGCTTAACGGAAGTCGTCAGGGAGAAAGTAAGGATGAACATCACCGACTCTCAGCAAGATGCTCCCCTCGTTCTCATCGTAGAGGACGACAGGTTCATGCGAATTCAACTGCGCCGAGCGATGGAACAGGTTGGTTATCGGGTGGCAGAAGCCAGTGATGGTGAAGAGGGTTTAGTGGCTTACCATCGCTTACATCCAGATATTGTGCTGCTTGATGCCATGATGCCAGTCATGGATGGCTTTACTTGTTGCAAGCAATTGCTATCCGTGCCTGAAGACGATTCACTAAAGAGCGATCGCGTTTCTAGTTCTGGAGAAGCGGCTCTACTCACACGCACCCCTGTGTTAATGATTACAGCTCTTGAAGATCAAGAGTCAGTCGATCGGGCTTTTGAGGCGGGTGCGATCGATTATATTACTAAGCCGATTCACTGGGCTGTACTGCGCCAACGGGTACGCCGTCTGCTGCAAGCGAATCGGGCAATGAAGGAATTACAACAGCAGACTGAGCGGGCACGGCTGAGTGAAGGGCGACTCAGGTTAGCGCTAGAAGCGGCTCACATGGGTAGCTGGGATTGGCATATCCCCAGTGGCGAACTTTTGTGCTCGGCTGCGACGGAAGCGCTCCATGGTCTTGCCCCGCGATGTTTTGACGGCACTATCACAGGCTTCCTGAACAGCCTTCACCCTGAAGATCATGAATGGGTGACTCAAGCCATAGACAACTCTTTAGAAAGGGGAGCAGACTATGATGTCGAGTTCCGCATTATTTGGTCTGATGGTAGCTTTCGTTGGGTAGCCAGCAAAGGTCAAGTCCATTACGACAACAGCGGCGAGCCTGTGCGGATGATTGGGATCAATATGGACATCACCGATCGCAAGCAGGCCGAAGACGAACTTCGACGGCAGAATTTGCGATCGCAATTATTTGCTGAATTTACCCTCAAAATTCGCCAATCGTTGCAAATTGAGGAAATTCTGGGCACCACTGTCACCGAAGTGCAACGAATTCTCGACTGCGATCGAGTCTTAATCTTTCAATTGCGATCGGATGGCTCTGGCAAAATTGTCACAGAAGCAGTGCATCCCAATTGGCTCTCGGTTGTCGGACAGAATATCACTGATGAGTGTTTTGGCTCAGAGTACTTAAGCCGATATAGCCAAGGTCGAATTTATACCGTTGCTGATATAGAGAAATCCCAAGTGCCAGCTTGCCTGGTTGAATTTATGAAACAATTCAATGTCAAGGCAAAGCTAGCTGTACCGATTTTGTTGAAGGAAAAACTCTGGGGTTTGCTCATTGTTCATCAATGTAGCAGTCCCCGTCAGTGGTCTAGCTTTGAAACCGAACTCCTGAGCCAGTTAGCCGATCAAATTGGCATTGCTTTAGCTCAAGCTCAACTTTTGGAACAAGAAACCCTTCAGCGTGTGGAACTAGCCCGTTCTAATGCCGAACTGCAGGAGTTTGCTAATGTTGCCTCTCACGATTTACAAGAACCCCTACGCAAGATTATCGCATTCGGCGACAGGCTGAAGACTAAGTATGGGGAATCACTCCCCCCTCAAGGATGTGATTACTTAGAGCGGATGCAAAACGCTGCCCAACGAATGCAGTCTCTAATTGACGATTTGCTGACGCTCTCGCGAATTACAACCAAAGCTCAACCCTTTGTTCCGGTTGATCTCGCTCAAGTGGTTCAAGAAGTCTTATCCGATTTAGAAGTATGCATTGAGCGGGTTAGGGGAGAAGTCGATGTGGGTGAGCTACCCACCATTGAGGCTGATCCGCTACAGATGCGTCAACTGCTACAAAATCTCATTGGCAATGCCCTGAAATTTCACCAACCGAGTGAGTCACCGATAGTCAGAATCCACAGCCAAATAGTCAAAGTTGACGAACAGCAATCAACAGGAAGCTCAGAAACGCTTACGCTTTGTCAACTCTGGGTAGAAGACAACGGGATTGGCTTTGATGAAAATTACAAGGAACGCATTTTCGGTGCTTTCCAACGTCTGCACACTCGGAGTGAATATGAAGGAACAGGCATGGGTTTAGCCATTTGCCGCAAGATTGTGGAACGTCATAACGGTAAAATTACGGCAAAGAGTATCCTCGGACAAGGTTCAATGTTTATTGTTACCTTGCCCTTTCAACAACATCAACTCAATGGTTAATGATGAAGCGTTTTCTAGAATTCATAATTCCTATGGCTACCAACTTAAAGTGGGACAATTGGAATAAGGCAGGAGTCAGAATCCCGAATCCCGAATATAGTCTGACTCGCAGACTCCTGATTCGGAGAATTCTGAGTTTCTACTGTCCCGGCTTTAACGGGTAGTCTTCATATTTATAATTTCCCTTTCCCTCAAAAGTTAAGTCTTAAATTAAGGGAATAAAAACCTTAATTAAATAATAATTTAAATTGGTTGAATTGCTCTTCAAGAAACTGGAATATTAATGGACATTCTCCCAGTCACAGTCTTGCTCATTGATGATGATGAAGATGATTATATCCTAACCCGTGATTTACTCTCTGAAAGTCAGGGTACTCGCTTTGAGTTGGAATGGATAAAAGCGGGTGATATCGCCTTAGAAGCAATGAGCCAAAATCAACACGATCTTTATTTGCTTGACTATCGTCTTGGCGAGTATAACGGTCTAGAACTGTTGCGGCAAGCGATTGCCAAAGGTTGTAGAACACCAATTATTTTACTCACCGGACAAGGCGATCGCGAAATTGATGTCGAAGCGATGAAAGCGGGAGCGGCGGATTACCTGGATAAAAGTCAGATCAGAGCACCTTTATTAGAACGCTCGATCCGCTACGCGATCGAACGCAAGCGATCTGAACAAAAAATTCGCGAACAAGCCGCGCTTTTAGATGTTGCCACGGATGCGATTTTGGTGCAAAACCTGCAACACCAAATTGTGTTCTGGAATAAAGGTGCAGAACGGATTTACGGTTGGCAGGCAGAGGATGTACTGGGAAAAGATGCCAATCAACTGTTGTGTAAAGCCGAAAATTGTCATTGGCTCGAAGACATTCAAACGCTCGTCGCTCTCGAAGGCAGTTGGTATGGTGAGTTAGAGCAAGTCCCGAAAAATGGAAAAGAACTCATTGTTGAAAGCCGCTGGACGTTGGTGCAAAATGAACATCAAGAACCGACATCTATTCTTATTGTCAATACCGATATTACTGAAAAAAAGCAGCTCGAAGCCCAGTTCCTCCGTGCTCAACGCATGGAAAGTATCGGCACATTGGCAAGCGGCATTGCTCATGACTTGAATAACGTCCTCGCCCCAATTTTAATGTCGGTTCAGCTTTTGGGGCTTAAGCTTCACGATGAGCAAACTCGGCAGTGGCTCAATATTTTAGAATCCAATGCCAAGCGGGGCGCAGAGTTAGTCAAGCAAGTGGTTTCGTTTGCGCGAGGAGTCAAAGGCGATCGCACTCTGGTACAAGTTAGACACCTAATCTCAGAAATCAAGCAGATTGGGAAAGAAACGTTTCCCAAATCCATTGAAATTCATACCGATATAGCCCAAGACTTATGGACAGTTTGTGGAGACGCGACCCAATTGCATCAGGTGTTGATGAATCTGTGTGTCAATGCTCGTGATGCTCTTCCCGACGGAGGTATCCTCACCATCCGGGCTAAAAATGTGTTCTTAAATGAAGAATCTGCTCGGCTGAATCTGGATGCCAAAGTCGGCTCTTATATTGTTATTGCCGTCTCGGATACGGGAACAGGTATCCCGCATGAAATCTTGGATCGCATTTTTGAGCCGTTTTTCACGACCAAAGAGCTGGGTAAGGGAACAGGTCTGGGACTATCAACCGTCATCGGGATTGTGAAAAGCCACGGTGGGTTTGTCAAGGTGTCGAGTAAATTGGGGCAAGGGACAGACTTTGAAATCTACTTACCAGCATTAAAGGAAAATGTTTCCGCCTCTGTCGAAGACCCCGAAATGCCTAGGGGTCATGGAGAAGTGATTCTGGTGGTCGATGACGAAGCGGCAATTCGTCAGATTACCCAATCCTCCTTAGAAACTTACTCCTATAGAGTCCTGACTGCCAGTGATGGAATTGAGGCACTGGCAATGTATGCTCAGTACAGAGAAGAAATCAGCTTAGTTTTGATTGACATGATGATGCCTGCGATGGACGGCCCAACGACGATCCGAACGTTGCGGAAAATTCAGCCGCAGGTCAAGATTGTGGGGGTGAGTGGATTGGTAGCCAATGACAAGTTGGCACAAGCCCATCGTCTGGGTGTTGAGACGTTTTTGTATAAGCCCTATACCGCCAAGGAATTACTCAAAACAATTAATACTGTTCTCAGCGTTCAATAAATCTCTTCGGAAAATAGGGAACAGGGAATAGGGAACAGGGAACAGGAAAGCATGGGTTAAAGGAAACAAGGAAAAATCAATCCTTTTCCCTTTGCCCTTTCCCCTGACTTGGAGCAAGAGGTCGATTAAAGCTCCTCAAAAATTAAGAATAATTTTATTTTTTAACAGAGAATCTTACAGCTAACTATTTTACAGTTGGCTTATACCCATTCTGGTCTTGTTGGCTATATCAGAAAACCTAGTAGGTGTAAATTAAGAATCGGGAATTTTGAGGGAGCGTCTAGATTCCCATTCTCCATTTCCTATTGATGGTTATTGGTAGCAAGGATTTAAAGAATTGGTATTACTCAGTTGCTCGATATCCTGTTTGTATTGCCATGAATTTAGAACAAACTGATGAATGGGAGTGAAACGCCCCAATACGGGGAGGCAATCTAGCTAGGTAAGAATGTCTTAATCAAATGTGGTAGATAGGATAAATGTTTAACGGCTTAATTTAGCTCTACCGTAGCTGTTTTGTCTTGTGCCAAAATTAAGTTTGTAATCTCTAGAAGCCTTACTGAGCAAACTATCAAGAAAAAAAGATTAGTCCAAACCTTTTTTTACCCAGAAAGGCTTTTGACCTAATTTTTCCTCCTAAGAGCAATCGAGCCATTTGCACAGACTGTGGCTTCAGTCTCAATGAAAGTTCTGATTACCGAAACAATAACATGGATAAGGCCATGACTTCTACACGAACTAGTGAGCAAATTCAGGCAGAAATTACCGAAAAATTGGGCTTTATTCCACCTTTTTTTGCTCCAGCACAACAAAATCCGCAGGTGTTGGAAAATCTTTGGCAACAGACATTTAGTGCATATCTTACCAATCCCCTATCGCCCCTGTTTAAAGAAAAACTCTCTGCCTATCTGTCTCGTCTTTGTGCTGTTCCTTACTGCATGATTTGCCACAGTTGTTCCCTATACTCCCTAGGTATGAAGGCGCGGGACGTGTTGGAGTTGCTGGAATTACCGCTTCCTACTGAAGACGAAATCGATAAACACCTCGAATTACTATCGGCGCAATCTGATGGGAAGGGATTACCAGAGCCAAATTCGGCTATGGAAGAAAGTTTACTTTACTGTGCAATTTTTATCGCCCAAGTACGAGAACAGGCAGAGTACTGCCGTCAGGAGTTACGTCGGATTTTAGGGCTTGTGAACTACCAACACTTAGTCGTGTTTATCGCTTATATTAAGACGTGCCATGTGTGGATGGAAGCTCATTCTGAAGTAGCCTATGAAACAGATCCGCGAGTAAAAGACAGTTTTAATGTTTTATTGAATGAAGAATCGGGTTTGATTGATTTCTTTGGCAACTATTGGGAGCGGGTTAGGTGCGAACAGCAAAGCTGGGCAGAACAAATGGCGGCGATCGCAGAACGAAAGCGGCATCAGGAGGCACTGCAAAAAGCCACTACGGAGAACCAACGGCTGGCCCTTGCAGTTGCTTCTGTATCGGATGGCATTTGGATTAGTGATCCAAACCAACCGAATAACCCGATTATCTACTCCAACCAGGCTTTCTCGCAGATGACAGGATATAGCCCTCAAGAAATTAAGGGTGTTAACTATCAATGGCTGCAGGGAACAGGTACAGTAGTTGAATCCATTGCTCAAATTCGCCAAGCGATCGCTCAAGGTCAATCCGTCACCACAACACTCCTTAACTATCGCAAAGATGGGCAACCCTTCTGGAGTGAGTTGAAAATTTCACCCATGTTCTCAGATCAGGGCAAATTACTCTACTTTGTAGGGGTGCAAACGGACATTACCCAGCGTCAGCTATCACAGAAAAAAATCAAGGAACAAGCTGCTTTGCTCGATGTCACCACAGACGCGATTCTCGTCAAAACGTTGGACAATCGCATTGTATTTTGGAACAAAGGTGCAGAGAGATTGTTCGGTTGGAAAACCAACGAGATGATGGGAAAAAATGCATCGGAGTTTTTGTTGGGGGAAATGTCCCATTATCATCAACCCATTCAGGAAATCTTGCTGGAGGAAGAGGAATGGCAGGGGGAGTTACGGGAAGTGACGAAAGAGGGCAAAGAAGTCATTGTAGAAAGTCGCTGGACACTGGTTCGTGATCAAGCAGATAAACCCAAATCCATCCTGATTGTTAATACGGATATCACCGAAAAGAAAAACCTTGAAACCCAATTTCTTCGTGCTCAACGTTTGGAGAGCATTGGCACACTAGCGGGTGGTATTGCTCATGACTTGAACAACGTATTCTCTCCTATTTTGATAGCGGTTCAGCTTTTGGCGCTCAAGCGCGATGAGGCACAGGCTGAGCAATGCCTGAAAATTATCCAAAGTAACGCCAAGCGGGGAGCCGATTTAGTGAAACAAGTGGTTTCCTTTGCCCAAGGCATCAAAGGCGATCGCACTCAGGTACAACTCAGACATCTGATTAAAGAATTCAAGCAAATTGCTGACAACACGTTTCCCAAATCCATCAAAGTCCGTACAGTCATACCGAAAGACTTATGGACAGTCTGGGGAAATTCCACCCAACTGTATCAAGTGATGATGAATCTTTGTGTCAATGCTCGTGATGCGCTTCCTGATGGTGGGACTCTCACCATCGCTGCAAAAAATTTATTTCTTGATGAACAATCTGCCCGACTGCATCTAAATGCTAAAGTTGGGCCTTATCTTGTTGTTACCGTCTCGGATACGGGAACAGGCATCCCGCCTGAAATTTTAGATCGAATTTTTGAGCCGTTTTTTACCACTAAAGAGCTCAGTAAGGGGACAGGATTGGGTTTATCGACTGTCATGGGCATTGTCAAAAGTCATGGTGGATTTGTCAACGTGTCGAGTCAGTTAGGGCAAGGGACAGCGGTTGAAGTCTACTTGCCAGCGTTAAATAAAACCTGTACATCAACGGCTGAAGTTCTCGAGCTGCCTACGGGAAACGGAGAACTGGTTCTGGTTGTTGATGACGAAGCTGCCATTCGTCAGATGACTCGAACTTGCCTGGAATCTTACTCCTACAGGGTGCTGACGGCTACTAATGGGATAGAAGCGATCGCACACTACACTCAGTATCGAGAAGATATTAGTGTTGTTTTAGTGGATCTGATGATGCCTGTCATGGGAGGTGCTACAACGATCCATGCCTTGGAAAAAATTAACCCTCAAGTCAAGATTATTGCAGTGAGTGGGCTTCCCTCAAACCAGGCAGTTGTTGAAGTCGATGGCAGTAGTGTCAAAGCGTTTTTACCGAAGCCTTATACTGCTCAAGCGTTACTGCAAATTTTACAAGAAGTTCTCCGGTGATTTGAGTCTTCGGGTAACCTTAGTAATTGTGGATGTTTAACCGCAGATGCACGCAGATGCACGCAGATGGATGGGATAGTATTGATCGACTGTAAATATTTTTCCCCCTTCCCCTTTTACCTTTCCCCTTTCCCCTTTTTCTAAAAGCCTGAATGCTTAATTCATAATTTATAATTCAGCATTCACAATTTAATCGTGGTTCTTTCCGCTACCCATCAGGTAGAGTAAGGCCATCCGAACTGCAACACCGCTGGTTACCTGTTGAGAGATTAAGCTAAACTGCGGGTCGTCCATTAGATCGGAACTGATTTCTACTCCCCGGTTAACTGGGCCTGGGTGCAGAATTTTCACATCCGGTTTGCAATGTTTTAAGCGATCGCGCGTAATCCCATAATATTGCTGGTATTCTCGCAAACTAGGCAACAGATGAGCAGTCATGCGTTCTTTTTGTAGCCGTAAAGTCATGACAAAATCTGCATCTTTTAAAGCGGGTTCGATATCCCAATGGAGAAATAGCTTGCGGTTTTGGACTTGAGACTTGGAATTGAGGATGGGGGCGTCTCCCATTTGGGCGAATAATTGGGGTAGCAGTGTGGGGGGGCCCGCTAGATGAACCTCCGCCATGCTGGCCGTGAGACTCCAAATATTGGAACGAGCAACCCGTGAGTGCAAGATATCTCCTACAATCGCAATCTTTTTCCCTGCCAAAAGCCCTAAGCGGGGATACTCAGGCTCAATTAGAGAACAGATGGTAAATAGGTCAAGCAATCCTTGGGATGGGTGTTCGTGCTGTCCGTCCCCCGCATTGAGTATGCCGACTCGAACGCCGAGTTGGTTCATTTCATCTGCGATCGCCTGCGGTACTCCAGCTTCTCGATGGCGAATCACCATCATATCCGCTCCCATTGCCAAATACGTTTTTGCCGTATCGAGAATCGTTTCCCCTTTGGTCATGGAAGAGGTTCCGGCTGCAAAGGTCAGCGTATCAGCAGACAGACGTTTCGCTGCCAGTTCAAAGCTACTGCGAGTCCGGGTCGAGGGTTCAAAAAACAAAGTGGCAACTACCTGCCCTTGCAATGCGGGTACCTTTTTCGTCCGGGTCGAGAGTACCTCCCTAAAGCTGGCGGCGGTCTGCAAGACTGTATCGTATTCTGCGGGTGTAAAGTCAGCCAGCCCTATAACGTGGCGGCGTGTCCAAACGGTAGTAGCCATAGAGATAGTTTAGAACTAATCATGTTCAAAAATAAAGTGAGCGATCGATTTTTATCATTTATCGGTTTTATTCGCCTATGGAAAAAGAGAAAGTTTATTTTTAATTTAACATTTTATGATACTTATTAACTCTTTGCTAAGGCTCTTAATTGTACCTCAATTACTGCTTCTCACCTTTCTAGGGGTAGACAAGCACCTTAGTTATATAAATTTATTCTTAATTTCAATTGAAATAACTGCATTAAGTGCTATAAAGCAGCTCTGAGTAATGGGATTAAAACTCTATATTACTAATCAACGTTATATTGATGTCAAATTAAGTCAAGAACTTCATAGTTTTTATAAGCTTTTTTATAGGGAAATTTCCTCTTTAAAAGCATTTGATAATCCAAAAAATATAAAAAGCCCTCTACCCAAAGAATGAAGTTTTATTGAATAGAGGGAAGCTAAAGCATTGATTCATCACATTTGTGTTTAAGTTATGTATTTAGCGGCTAAAGCCTTGTCTCTCCAGGCGAATTATAACTGTTTATAATCCTTCAATTTTCCCCTTTTTTAAGGAGAAAATGTACCTTTTCTACCTACGAAGTTGAATTAAAAGCCATCTGCCAAAAATCTTTTTCTAATTTTGCTACCCTCAAAAAACTAGCTTCTGCTTGTTGTTGAACAGATTCTGGGGTAGTTCTTAAAACTTCATCCGCTTGCTGTTCCAAAAGTTTTACGTATTCTGTGAAACCGGGATTTCCCCAACGGTCAGCAAACTCAGCATAAGGTTCGACCATTACACCAGGCAGTTGCCAACCTTGATTGTAGGCAAGTTCAATCGCCCAAAAAGCAGTAGCTTGAACGGGATAAGGTTTTGCCGCAAGACTGCTCATAAATTCACAATATTCTGTGCAAGTTTGCTGTTTGCTGGTATCGAGATTTAATTGTCGCTCTGCTGCTTTTTCTTTAAACCAAAGAAGTTCATCTTTAAGAGCATTTAGACCACCGAGAAGCACATCAAAATGTTCTGGAGGGGCAACGGCTAACATTCGCGCAGCTAATCGGGTGAATTCTATAACAAAAAGATAATCTTGCACCAACCAAGTGTTAAATTGCTCTGGCTTAATCGTTCCTTGTTTACAGGTTTCGAGGAAAGGATGCACGGTCGCTTCATGCCATGCTAGTTGATGATTTTGTAAAAGTTGTTTACAGGTTAGAGTCATGGTTAGCTTAATAGTTGTAAGGGTAGAGACACATCAGCCATGCGAGGCTAATGCTCTCACAATTCATCTAGGTTTGCTATATCACCCATTCGGATGACCCAAACGGAGGATGTCTAGCCTGGATTGAATCGGTTAATTTTTTAGCGTAAACAAAAATCCTATTAGAATTATCAATTTAATATTTTCTTAAGATAAAATACAAGTTAGAGTTGCATAGGTTCTATATAACTACCGCCTTAATGGCATTAATCACATATTTGAGTAAATATTACTAGTTCTCTTTTCCTTCACTTTAACTTTTGGAAAGAATCCGGAATACCTAACTTTGATTGAGTAGCTTAATATAGTCCTGATTTTATTGAGTGGTATCCTTCTTACTTCTTCAAAGGAGAGTGGAATGCTCTCCAACTAAGATGATGAAAAATATTGGGCAACACTCAATCATTTTGTCAACACAATCGTGAGGAATCTTCAGGTCACCTCACTTGACAACCAATTCACAACAAGAGCATCAACCTCATGACTAGAGTTCACGCCTACGGTTGGATTCCCGATCGCCGCGACCCAAGAGATGTAAAATATTTCGCCCCTCAACCTGTCCTCAAAAATTTACCCCCCAAAGCAGACCTTCGGGCACTGCATCCCCCCGTATACGCTCAAGGTTCAATCGGTAGCTGTACAGCTCAATCCATTTGTGCAGCGTTTCATTTTTGCCAGATGAAACAAAAGTTATATAACTTTGCCCCTAGTCGCATGTTTACTTACTACACGACTAGAGATATTGAAGGAACGACTCAGGAAGATGCTGGTGCCATGCTGAGGGATACTATCAAATCCATCAATAAATTTGGCGCTTGTCCTGAATCGATCTGGCCTTACGATATCAGTAAATTAATCATTAAACCGACTCCGACTTGTTACGATACAGCGAGTAGACATACTGCCGTTTCTTACAGTCAAGTTTCCCAAACGCTCAATCAAATGAAAGGCTGTTTGGCTGAGGGATTTCCTTTTGCCTTTGGCATGACTGTTTACACAAGTTTTGAAGGTGACAAAGTTGCTCAGACTGGAGTAGTACAAATGCCCTTCCAGGGTGAACAAGTTGTTGGGGGTCATGCTGTATTAGTCGTGGGTTATGACGATTCCCAAAAGCGATTTATTATCCGAAATTCATGGGGTACTGATTGGGGCATGGGGGGATACTTTACCTTGCCTTATGACTATATTGTGAATCCCGATTTAGCCACAGATTTTTGGACAATTAGACTCGTGCGCTAGAAAGAATCAGGCTGATATTTCTATCTCTTAGCTGGGATCGATTGTTGTTATACTTTCTTCATGAATTTTTGACGCTTCCTCTGTTATATATATCAAAGTCATTCACTCTGGAAGAATAACAATGGGTAAGTATGACAACATATTTCATTCAGAAGAAGTAGCAGTAGAAAGTCTGAGCCAAGACGAAGCCTTGGCTGCGATCGCTATTGTTAGCGTTCTGTGCCATACTGAACGGTCTGAGGTAGATACTAGCTATTTAGTCGAGCTGTTGTGGGATACAGAATATTTCGATGACTATTCAGATGATGAAATGTTAGAAATGGTCGATATGCTCCTAGACATAGCTGACAAAAAAGGGATAGGAAGTCTGTTTAACACGGCGAATGAATCCCTCGACGATGATTTGGTGCCTGATGCCTTTGCCAGTGCAGTCGTAGCGCTAATCGATGATTCCGGGGTTATTCCTGAGGAGCAAATAAATTTTCTCAAGGAGCTACAGCAAGCCTTGGATCTTGAGGATGAAGAAGCCCAAATCATTAGAGAGGAAATCGTTGCAGCTTTTGCAGAGGAGGAAGAGCTAGAGGAGGAAGAAGCAGAATTATAAGAGTAAGAGTGTCACTGAACGCGTTCAATCGACTGGGCTTGGAAGCGGAGAATTCACCATCCTCTTAATCCGAGACTAAACCAAAGTCTAATAATAAGCAAGAGCATTCAGGTGCTGACTAGCTCGCTGTCTTAGCAGCAGAGTACGAACGAAAAGCCTTGAGCCAGGAGGAGTATCAGTCACCTGCTGGCAGTTTTTGTCTTCAAATTAAAGCAAAAACCCAAATAAGTATAAAAAATCACAATAGATAAAGGCTTTTATCCTATAAAGTAACGTTTAACCCCCAGCTACTGTTGAGAAGGGGTCGAAATAAGAGTTCGTTTTCTCTATCTTAACTTAGAGCTATATTCCTCCAGATTTGACCAAGAATTTAGGGAGGATTAGACTCGTGCGCTAGCTGAAAATTGACAGCTCGTATCAGTTACTTGAAATTTTTATAGAGTCCTGTTTCACAATTCTTTCACATCTAGCTGATATAACTATTTAGTATCAACAGAATAGTTAATTACCACTCAAAAACCAATCATGAACCAGTATGATTATATATTTAACTCAGAAGTAACCCCACTAAAAAAATTATATCCTTTAGAAGGAGTAGTAGCGATCGCAGTTATTGTAACTCTTTGTGATTTTGAGGTATCTGCTGATGATGTGGATATATACCCGTTAGTGGATAAGCTCTGGGATACAGGTCTATTTAAGGACTACTCAGGCGATGAACTCTTAACGATGGTTGAAGGGTTTTTAGATAGGGCACAGGAGAAAGGATTAGGAGTACTTTTTAATACGGCTTATGCTTCCCTAACGGATGACATTGTGCCTAAAGCTTTTGCCATCGGAGTTATGATGCTTTTGGATGATTCTGTAATGATTCCTCCTGAAAAGCAGAGATTTATTCAGGAACTTCAACAAGTGTTAAAACTGGAAAATAATGAAGCGCAACAAATTGTAGACGAGGTTATTGTCGCTGCCAAGACAGCAGAACAAGATAACATTCTATCTTCAGGTTAACCTTGTTCAGTGAACTTCTAGAAAAAATTATGTTGATTAATGTAGTAATGGCACTGACTTAAGGACGAAATCTTGATATAGGGTGCACTAGGGTAATGGAAGTAAAAATTTGCCCCATACTCCACCCTTAATGGGGCGTAACGCACCACTATTTCTTGTGGCTGTAATGGCACGTTACGTTGTAAATTAAGCACCCTACGAATAGAAGTATTGCCATATCTAGGTTTGGGTCTAAGCCAGTGCCATTCAACTTAGGACTCTAATTCAGCTAGTTCCATCCAGCGCTCGGTTGCAGTATCAATTGCCTGATTCAAAGTTTCTAACTTCTGATAAAGTTCCTGAACCTGGGTAACTTTACCAGGAGGAGCATTGAAAAGCACTTTCTCAGTCTCAGCTTTCTCAGCTTCTAGTTGAGCAATTTTACCTTCTAGGTCCTCAAACTCCCGCTTTTCCCAATTAGAAAGCCTGCGTGATTTACCATTGTCAGATGAGCTTTTTTCTTGTTTATCAGCTTTCGATAATTCGGCTTTCTTGGGTTGAGAATTAGCTTGTTGTTGGGCTGATTCTGCGTCTTCAGCTTGTTTGTAATCTACATAGAGGGAGTAGTTGCCAGGATATTGACGAATATTGCCCCCTTCTTCAAAGGCAAAGATTTTTTCTACTGTGCGATCGAGGAAATAGCGATCGTGGGAAACAACAATCACACAACCGTTAAAATCTTCTAGGTATTCTTCTAGTACGGAGAGTGTCTGTACATCCAAGTCATTTGTCGGTTCGTCGAGAATGAGGACATTGGGAGCACTCATCAACACGCGCAGCAGGAATAAGCGACGTTTTTCGCCTCCAGAGAGCTTACTAATAGGCGCATACTGCTGGTTGCCAGGGAACAGGAATCGCTCTAGCATTTGTGAGGCCGTAATCAGCGTGCCATCTGCTGTTTGAACGTATTCTGCGATTTCTTTAAGGTACTCAATCACCCGCTGATTTTCGTTGAGCGCATCCAGCAAATGGTCAGAGTGTTGATCAAAATAGCCGATGTGAATGGTTGAGCCCATTTCAACCTTGCCTGAATCTGGCTGAACACGTCCGGTAATCATATCCATCAAGGTCGATTTACCGGCACCGTTGCCACCGATAATTCCCACTCGGTCATCGGGGCTAAATTCGTAGGTAAAGTCTTGGATTAGAGAGCGTCCATCGTAAGCTTTAGAGATATGTTCTAATTCAATTACTTTTTTGCCAATCCGACGACCGGGGGTAGAAATTTCTACCTTACCTTGAGTTTGCTTAAACTCCTTTCCCTGCATCTCGTGGATGCGATCAATTCGCGCTTTCTGCTTGGTACTCCGCGCTTTTGGCCCGCGTTTGAGCCATTCCAACTCGCGGCGCAACACTCCTTGATGCTTGCGCTGGCTACTTGCTGCGGATTCTTCCGATAATGCTTTTTTCTCTAAATAGTAAGAATAGTTGCCAGAGTAAGTGTAGAGGTCACCTCGGTCTATTTCCAGAATACGGTTGGTGACGCGATCAAGAAAATAGCGATCGTGAGTAATTAGTAAAAGTGCGCCTCGGAACCCCGTTAGGTAATTTTGCAACCATTCGACGGAATTGGCATCTAGATGGTTTGTCGGTTCATCCATTAACAAGACATCGGGTTCTGAAAGTAGTGCAGCCGCTAAAGCAATACGCTTGCGATATCCTCCCGATAAATTGCCAATTCGAGCCTCAAAGTCTTCAATTCCTAATCGGCTTAGGGTGGTTTTTGCCTTTGTCTCCAAATCCCAAGCCCCTGCCGCTTCTATTTGCTGGGACACTTTAGAAAAACGTCCTAAAAGCTGGTTATCCTCTGGATGGTGCGCTAGTTTGTGGGACAGTTCCTCATGCTCACGAATGAGAGTCATCTGTTCGCCACTATCGGCAAACACCTGTTCTAAGACAGTGTGATTTTCATCCAACTCTGGCTGTTGCGGCAAGTAAACAATTCTGACTCCGGGATTGACTAAGATTTGACCGCCATCAATGGGTTCTAGTCCGGCAATCATTTTCAACAATGTTGACTTGCCAGAACCATTCGTGCCGATTAAGCCGACTTTATCGGTAGCATCAAGACTGAAATTGGCATCTGTAAGAATTTCCTTAATGCCAAAGTCTTTTTTTACGGATTGCAGTGTGAAAATAGTCATTTAGTTATAAAACGGTACAAACCCCTACATAAAGCACGTTAGCATTCAGGAGCGGGAGTGTTGCCCTGTCTGTCTTATTGAGAGCATCCCAATTGTGCAAATCTATCTTCTTGTGGGGCAGGCGTCTCGTCTGTCAAGATAGGAATTTGGATAGTAGGGGGTAAGGTATTGCCCCTATAAACAAGGCGTTTGCAGCAAAATAAGAGGTATGAAAGTCAGGGATAGAGTCGGTGAATCAGCCCGATTGTCAGACGCACCCGATATCCTAGTACTAAAGCTACTGCGTTTGTGGTAATTTTTTGCAGCGATCGCTAAACCTGACCAACAGGCAAAGGGAGTTGAGTTGTTATGAAGCACAAGAAGAATCGATCCATCGTCGCATTGGTAGCGCGAGTCAGTTTCATCCTTTCCACATTCCTCTTGTCTGTTGGTCTTGCCATTGCCCAACCTGTCCCCAATGCTACCGCACCGCTTTCGGTGCGAGAAGAGCAAGAACTGGAGCGATTGCGAGAACAGCAGCGGATTCAACAGCAGGTGCAGGCGGAAGTCAGTCGGACAACAGCCCTGTTTAATGTGATGCTACTCACCTTAGCGCTACTTCTAGGCGCTGCGATCGCAGGATTGTTGCTGTTACGGCGAGCTGTGGTTCGAGAGGTGGCCCAACTGGTTAGCATCCATCTCAAGGAACTCGGAGAACTTGAAGGCAAGCTAGCTCGTGCCCATCAAGAAGTGCAAAACATTCTCCAAGAAGCGAAAAACTTAGGAATTGACCTCAATAAGGAGGCGACCTATTTTCAAAAGGAAATCGAGGGCAAACGAGACAGTATTTTTCAGCTCCTTTCTGAAGTGTCTCACTCCAAGAGAGAGGCTTTAACCGAATTAGAGGCGCAAATTCAAGACGCCAAACAAAGCCTAGTAAAATTAGAGACGGACTTTGCAACGGCGTTATCTGACTTGCAATCCGATGCTCAAAACCAAAAAGGGTTAATTCTACAAAACTTAGAAAAATTAAGTGCTGACTTTGCCCCCGAACTCTTTGCTCTGCAAGCGGATGTTCAATCGCAAAAGAATACGGTACTCCAGAATCTCGAACAATCGGAGACAGAGTTTTTTGCTCTTTTGTCTAAACTCCAAACCAATGTGGAGCAGCAGCGAGACTTCACTCTGCAAAACCTAGAACAACTCAGTGCTGATTTTGCCCCTGAACTGGCTACCTTACAAGCGGATGTTCAAGGTCAAAAAGATACCCTATTGCAGAGCTTGAAGCAATCCGAAACTGAGTTTGCCACTTCGTTGTCTGAACTCCAGGCTAATGTCCAACAACAACGCGATTTAATCCTCCAGAACTTAGAAAAACTCAGCGCTGACTTTGCCCCTGAACTGGCTACCCTACAAGCGGATGTCCAAGGTCAAAAAGATAGCGTATTGCAGAGCTTGAAACAATCCGAAGCCGAGTTTGCTGATGTAGTTTCTACACTTGAGCAAAGTGTGCAACAGCAACGCGATTTAATTTTGCAAAACTTAGAAAAATTAAGTGCTGACTTTGCGCCCGAACTTTCTTCTCTGAAAGCAGAAGTTGAGGCTCAGAAGGATTCTGCCCTAGAGGATATCAATAAATCTGAACGGGTGTTTGCAGCAGGGCTGATAGAACTCAACTCAGATGCCCTAAAACAAAAAGACTCAATCCTGCAAAATCTAGAACAATTAAGTGCTGAATTTAACCCGAAACTCTCTGCACTACAAGCGGATGTTCAAGCACAAAAAGATGCCATTGTCCAGAATCTAGAAAAATCTAAGTCTGAGTTTGCCACTGCACTGTCTGGACTCCAAGACAACGTGCAACAGCAGCGAGACTTAATTTTGCAACACCTAGAAAAATTAAGTGCTGAATTTACTCCTCA
The DNA here is from genome assembly GCA_040756535.1 of Cyanobacteriota bacterium. Lineage (GTDB taxonomy): Bacteria > Cyanobacteriota > Cyanobacteriia > Cyanobacteriales > Coleofasciculaceae > JBFLZA01. The sequence continues at coordinate 1,087 of JBFLZA010000027.1, read as the reverse complement.
ACTCATGGAACTTCAGTCGAGTGTTCAAGGAGAGAAAGATGCCGTATTGCAAAATATCAAACAATCGGAAACGGATTTTGCAACTCAATTAGGTCAACTCCAGCAAGAAGCTCAGCAGCAACGCGATTTAATCCTGCAAAATCTGAGAACGTTAGAGTCGGAATTTTCTCCTCAGCTTGCTGAAATTCAAGCCGATGCTGAACAAAAAGCCAATCAACAGAAGGATATTACGCTTCAGAATTTAGATCAATTAGGACGCGAGATAGCCACTCAACTCTCTCAAGCGCAAACGCAGATTCAAGAGCAAATGACTCAGATTCTGCAAAGCCTCAAGCACCGAGAAAACGAATTTGCGGCTCAAGTGGATAACTCCCAATCGGGAATTCAAGAAAAGCGGGAGCAAACGCTACAGAGTTTGGCGCAGTTAGAAACTGAAGTGAAAACCCGATTTGTCGAATTGCACTCCCGAACTCAGCAGCAAGTGGCTCAACTTCTCCAGAACCTGAAGCATCGGGAGACGGAGTTAACTTCTCATGCTTCTAATTCTCAATCGGGAATTCAAGACAAAAAAGAGCAAACACTTCAAAACTTAGAACAGTTAAAGACGGAAGTCACAGCCCAAGTGACAAAATTACACTCTCAGATTCAAGAGCAAATCATTCAAACCCTGCAAACGTTGAAGAATCGAGAGATGGAGTTTGCTAACCAGATTTCAACCTCTCAATCTGGGATTCAAAGCAGAAAACAGCAAACGCTGCAAAGTTTAGAACAATTAGAGGTTCAAGTCACTACTCAATTTTCTGAATTACAATCGCAAATTCAGGCGCGAAAAGAGCAAACGCTGCAACATTTAGAGCAGTTGGAAACAACACTAGGGCAAAAGCTTTCTGAAGTCGAGTCGGATGCTCAAACTCAAAAAGCTCAAATTTTGCAGCAATTGGCTGAACTCTCATCAGCATCGATCGCCCAAGCGCTTGTTCCTGAAGTTCAGCAAAGAATTCAATCTCTCAACGAACAACTCGATCGCCTCAAAGCGAATCATCCGGAGTTGTTCTTGGATGTGGCTGAGTTGGTGAGTCAGGGGGAT
>JBFLZA010000026.1:0-26207 GCA_040756535.1 Cyanobacteriota bacterium | reverse complement strand
GAAATGATTACGAAAAAGCCTGCACCACCTACCTAGCAGAAGCCCTCAACCCCCAGCAACATCCCGAAGAGTTAGCCGCCGCCCGACGCACCCTATCCAACCCAATGGATTTAACCCTCGTCGCCCTGATGCTATCCCAAGGCAAAACCCCCGATTTATTCCGCCTGCAAGAACAGCAATACAAGCAGATGGCAGACGAATTCCTGAACGAAAGGAAATACGAATTTCCCCTGAAAAAATTCTCCGATGCCGTTTACCAAATGCGGCTCAACGACGAAAAAGCCCCTCCTGCGGATATCTTTCACAAAGAATTAGAGTCTCTAGAAGATGAGAAATACAAAATGGTCGTCAGCCGTCAGTGGAAAGATGAAAAAGGAGAAGCCAAGCAAGAATGGTACTTCCGCCACGACAAAATTATGGACTTCTTCCTCGTGCAAAACTTCTTCGGCAATAGTGCTGAAACAGAAACACGACTCATTGACCACATGGGCGACCCCAGATTTCGGGGTGTTTACTTCTTACTCGCCACCTTACTCCCTGTAGATGACGCCCAACAACTGCGGGAAAAGTTGATTCAGTATGCGGCTGATACCAAAGACCATACCGTCAGCGATACCTTTGTGCAGATATTGCGGACTCGGTGAGGGGAGTTGTGCCACTTCCCTGCGGAAGAGGCTACAGAGCGATCCCCCCAACCCCCGGACAACAAAAAGCGCAAGCAACCTCTGGTTTCCCCCTTTTTAAGGGGGACGGAAGGGGGATCTAAAAGGGGGGAGCCAGTAAAGTATGTATAGCAAGCATTTATATCATTTGGTGTTATGAATGCCACATTTGTAGGGGCGGGTTTAGCGACAAAATCGGTAAATACACCGACAACTTAACAAACAAAACCCGCCCTCCCCACTAAGAACTGTTGTTAAATCCATCTATTTTAGGGGTGGGTTAGGTTAACCAGGCATGGGTACAGGGCGGGTTTTGAATCAAATTCTCTGGTAAAACACAAATATTCTCTCTAAACCCGCCCCTACACATACATATTTTGGGTGTTTAACCGGAAGGGTATCAAAACTTGATTTTTCCGTAGAAAGCCCAAGCTGTGGAAATTACGGAGAAATAAAAATCAGTTCTAATTTTTATCCGTATTTTTCCTGTTTTGTTCCTAGGAAATATGAAGTATCAATGAAGATACAGTAAATTATGGATAAAGATGGGATACTACGATTTTAACGACCACTTTTGGTCTCCCCAAGAAGTTTGTGGTCAAGCCCCTAAAAAAGAGCCTCAAGAAAGAAAAATTAAAGTTACTAAAATAATGCAAGCTCTCTTTAGTGCAATGTCTCATCCCAGTCCTAATGGGGTGAAAAAAATCAATGGAATCATTAACTAAGAAAAAAATAATTCTTTGCCCAGCAGGTTACAACCACCTGGTTCCTGCATCGCGATCGCTCTCTTCGGTGGGCTACATTTCAGGACTAAAACTGAAGCGTAGCCTTTATTTTTTCGGTAATTTCATTTCTCGAAAATAGCTACATCATTGCTGATTCTTCTTCAACCCTTGGAGTAAAGCATCTTGTAATGCTTGAGTGAGTGCCAGTGCAGTCTGCTTATCATTCTCTTGGCGATAATCGTGGGAGTAAAGCGGAGAACCGATATTGATAAATATCTTTGCACAAGGATAAGCACCGGGGTTGTATCCTATAGCAATCGGAACAATGGGAATTGACTTGGGTTCTGGCATCTTCGCTTCCGCTTGTAGGACTAAACGTGCTAAACCCGTTTTTAGCGATCGCAAAGGTTGGTCGCGCACTATTCCCCCTTCGGGAAACATTACCAGTTTCTTGCCCGCTTGCAACAGTTCAATGGAGCAGCGCATACTGGAAACACTAGGACGCTCTAAGTCAATGGGAAAAGCACCTAGTCTTTTAATTAACCAACCTTGAAACCCTTCAAATTGATTGGCATTCGTCATAAACCGCAAGGGTTCGGTACTGAGTAAGGCTAATACCACAGGGTCCCAACGGCTAAAGTGTTTGGGGGCGAGGACAACGGGACCAAATTCCGGTAGATGTTCGTACCCTTGAAAAATAATTTCCCCGAAAAAAAGACTTAAGAAAATCCGATGAATGGGGAAAATTGTCCAGTATAGCCAAGGTCTTACGGGAGCGGTTGCGGGAAGAGGTTTCATTAATATAATTATTTCATTTCATGTTCTGGAAGAGGCGCGTTACGAATACCAATTTTCTTGGAAAAAAGGTACACATTTAGATCCCCCCCAACCCCCCTTTTTAAGGGGGGAGAAAGACTTAGATTTGTGGCAAATAGTTGGGAAAATGGTATAACTCACCCTACCGACTAGGATTAACATTGTCGATCGCAAAGTTCAATTGAGTAATCCTCGTTCCCAGATAGAAGCTATCAGAAACGAATAGTCGAGCGGTGTTTTGGGCGTATATGCGAGTACCTCCCATGCGATCGCTCAACTTCCATCCTGCTTCTGGCAGTACATTACTATAGTAGGCATCCAGTTGTTCCGATGTTGCGAGGGTAATGTAGGAGTGTATATGGGAGGGCTTGCGATCGCGGTTTAAGTAAGATTTAATCGGTAGTGGCACATCGTAGCGTTGTCCAGCTACCACGTCGCTATGGCTTGATACAGGGGGAGTAGTAAGAGTGTGCCTAGCTAACCCAAATGCTGCTGACCACTTCTCCTTATTCAGGATAGACGAGGGAGCGACAGGTAAAAGCCCAGCACCGAAATTTGGCGACTGCAAAAACGAGAGTGGACGCTTAGCAGAGATGCCAAATAGGGCATAACCTGAAACAAGCGCTATGCTAACAGCACCAATGGGAACGAGAAGCCATTTTCTTGGCATTGCAACCATGTTTTTACTCATCTTTCAGTACTAACGGTTAAAACTTGTGGGGGAGTCGAATCTGGGGGATAGATAAAATCAACCCGTACCTCCCGACGTGCACCAGGCGGTAAATTTAACTTCACCAACGGTTCACCTCGTTGCCCCCGTCGCTGTACCAAATGCACATAGCGCGTTTGAGTTTGTCCTTTGTCATCTTCATAACTCACCTTCACCGTTCCGCGAAAGAACACCTGTTCCACTCGCGGGTTCAAAAACAGCAGTCTATCTGTTCCCCCTTCATCCTTCAACGGTGTTTGCATCGATACCGTCACTGTCTGCGGTTGACTGGTAGTATTTTTCAACGGTAATGCCAGATTGTATTCCACGCCGTAGTTACTGTGGGCAAAATAAGCCGTATCCGGATAGCGCTTTAACATCGGTGCACTTTGAATTTGCCCTGTACCCAAGGTAATCAGATGCAGCGTACCCAAAGCATAGGAAAATGCTTGCCCCGGTTGAGGAATAGAGAGATGTTCGCTATTCGCATTATCAGTAATCTCCGCCTGCCATTGCGCCCCTTGAGAAACACCTGCTACGCGACTAAATACCGTCGGTTCTCTGGGTGGATCAAGGGGAGTGGGAATAGGGTCGCGGGGTTGTGCTAAACTCCCAGTATTCAACAAGTTTTGCCATTCCTGCAACGTCGGTGCTTTGTAAGTTCCGTTACTATTACGGGAAGCTTTCTTGGCTAAATTCGCTACATAAACTGGACTATCACTTTTCAACCGTATCATTGTAGAACGCCCATTCGAGGCAGGTGCCCGTTCTACTGGGATGGGTTGATTCATTAATATCTGGCTTTGCCGTGGTTCAATTACCAGCTTGGTTGGAAAATTTTCTTGTCTAACTCCTCGCAGAACATCACTCATGGTACGACTGCCAGGGCCGGAGTAGACTGTACCATTAGGATTATCCTTCATATCCGGCAACGGGATAAAGGGTGCATCCGGATTTCCCAAATAACTGGCTGCCTGCAACACTTCTACCGTAACGGGTTTATTACTGGGATTGTGAACAATTACCCCCTGATAAAGTGCACCTGTTTCTGCTTGAGTGTCTGCTCTGGCGATATGGTGAGTAAAGACGTCAAATCGTCCCTCAAAAGCATAATTGAGGTGGGCAGAGGATACTTGTTTTCCTTCTGGTGGAAAGGTGGAAAGCAAAATACCTTCCGTTTTCACCAATTCTGGAGAGTTGCTGTTAAATGTAGGAACAGTATCGAGTTTTCCAGGTAATGTCCGTACTTCTTGAGGACTAATTTCCACTCCCGCAACGTACTGCGGTGGCACGGCATAGATGTTTAAGCCCCGACACAACAAGGCTGCAACTTCTCCGCGAGTAGCGCTTTGATTGGGCTTTAGCTGTTTGACATTGGGATAGTTAACAACGAGACTTTCGACGGCGGCAGATGCGATCGCATTTTTCGCATAATTGGGAATGGCACCTGCATCTGTGAAATATTGTCTCAGTGTTCCATCCGGATTGCTGGGAATACCATAATTTTTTGCACCGGCTAAAACACCAATCGCTTGCACTCTAGGAATGGCTTGATTGGGTTGAAACAGTCCACCGGGATAACCCGAAAAAAATCCTCGCCTATAGGCATCTTGAATCGCTTTATGCGCCCAGTGACTAGTCGGCACGTCTTTAAAGGGTGTTCCAGAACGCTTGATGGGGGCGTTAGGAAAGGCATTGAGCATCAAGACAGCAAACTCAGCACGGGTGATAGTTGCATTGGGGCGAAAGCTACCATCCGGATAACCACTGACCAGTTTTCGGGGTGCCATTTGGCTGATACATTCTTTTGCCCAATGACTTTCAATGTCAGTAAACGCTACAGCACTTAATTGAGATAGATTTAATAAAGAAGCCAGAAAGACGGAAGTCGCTGTCAGGACTTTTAGACTCAAACCCATAGAAAGACTTAATGGTCAACTGAAATCCTTGAAGTCTTTTTGGGAGAATTTGTTGCCAAAACTGCATAAGTTGAGATTGGGCGAAGCATTTGGATACCAACCTCTTAGCCTTTTAACTAAGCGAGTCGCCCAAATGCTTCTCCCCTACAAGCGCCTGTGCGTTTCTTTCATCTATAACGGGAGCGAAAAGCGCCCGTGAAGAACTCCTATGAAATCTGATTAAATAGTCATCATAAAAACTCTCCGCGTCCGGAGTGTCTGGAGTGTATGCCTCAACGATTGGTGTTCAACCGGAATTGATATCACCCTTGGCTGAAGGTCTTGAGTAGCCAGAGATTGATTTTTGTGTCATCTTCAGTATGACTGCGTTTTAAGGCTTCTTCAACTAATGCGATCGCTAAACCAGGCAGAACATGAGACTCAGCAACTCGACCACTCCGTCCATCTGCGATCGCAAATGCAATCAGTTCCTCGACATTCAAATCGTTGACCCAATATTCCTTGATTCCCGACTGTTCATACAATAAACGCTTCCGTCCCAAATCATCACTCACAAAAGCGCTACCAAGTTCCACAACCAGCGTCGGCGGGTCATACTCTAGAAGATCGACGGGGGCATCTGTTTGCGGTGGTACTCTTGTACCCGAACCCATATAAAACGCCAAGTCGGGTTGAAACTCACCAACACCTGCTTTCCGAAAACTAGTATTGGCAAACTCAACAATGCGGACGTTCTTAATGGTGGCAAAAAGACTAACCGCCTTGGAAATAATCGAATTTTGACGCCCATGTCGAGGGCCAAGGGGCGACATCTCAATTCTCAAGAGTCCTTGATGGTAATAAAACCTGCCATCGGTATAAGCAGGATCGTCAGCCAATGTAATAAACTCTTCCCAGCGAGCTTTAACCCAGGTATCTGTTGCCAAAGGTTTCGCTAGGGCAATACCCTCCTGCCTATCCGAGGAAATTATCACGGCGATTGGTCTCCCAAAAGTCACCAAGAGTAAAAATGCGTTAAGCGAAGCTATCCCGTACTGCAGAGCAGAACCCGAAGGGTAGGGAATCGCGCTCCAGATCAGAAGAACACGATAACAACCGTGTGATCAGCTTGGGCACTGCCTTTGAGAGCGTAATGACTCCCTGCTGACGACTAGCGACGCACCGCTTCGTTTTGCTTATCCGGACAAACGCTTACTACGTTTCACTCTTCTACAAAAATTTGAGCTATCAGGAATTCTTTGTGTTTACGCTGCTACCTTTGCCAACTCTTACCAAGTTGCGGTCAAACATAGTAGATAACGTGAGGGACAAGGGGGACAAGGAAGACAAGGAAGACAAGGAAGACAAGGAAGACAAGGGAGCAGTTGTTTCTATCGAGGAGTGCAAAGTATTACGACTGAATGCAACTCGATAAGTAGGTGGGCATTAATATTTGTCGTTGAGGCGTGGATTTGATATCACTCCTATAACCTGCCAAAATTTCACCTCTGTCCGTTAGCCGGAATCTTACTTTGGGAAGACCCTAGAGTACACTGTATCCATCTATTTTCTGGATAGATGCAACACAGAGTTTTAGACCCTATTGGCTTTCTTGACCAATGGGGTTTCTTCCTTCCTGTTCAAAGAAAATGAACGGCAAGCCGTTTACCCAAATCATCAGAAAAATGGGTTTGAAACCCCGTCCTAGAAGGACGGCTTTACCTGGTAGAATCGGATGAGTTAAAAGCCCATTTCAATGCAAACAATATCTGTTAAATGCAAGCTTCAAGTCCCTGTAGAGTTGCGCTCGGAAATAGGCCGCACTTTGCAGGGATTTGCCGATGCTTGCAACCAGATATTGGATATCGCCAAGCACGAGAACTGCTGGAATACAACCAAGCTTCACCACAAGACCTACAAGGTAGTGCGGGAAGCTACAGGGCTGAAGGCAAACCATGTCTGCCAAGCAATTCGGCGCGTAATTGGCAACGCCAAGGCAGTTAAGCAAATCCACAAGTTTAGACCGACATCCATTAATTTGGATGTGCGGACTTTTCAGTACATTGAGCAATTGCAAACGGTTGGCGTTACTTTGATGTGTGGTCGAGTTCAGTTCAAGCTGAGTATTGGTAATTACCAGTTGGCATTGCTTAAAGGGCAATCCCCAACTGCTGCTACACTCAACAAAACTCAACGGGGTGACTACTACATCAATATTTGTGTTGATCTGCCCACTGACCCAACCGGGAAGACCCCGAAGGTAATTGGTGTCGATCTGGGGCGACGCGACATTGCCACCACTTCTACGGGGAAATCGTGGAGTGGAAGGCAGATTCAAGCGACTCGTGACCGATACAGCAAGGTCAGAAGCAATGTTCAATCCAAACGCACTCGGTCTAGTCGTAGACTTTTGAGAAGGCTTTCTGGGAGAGAACAAAAATTTCAGAAGTGGTTGAACCACAACATTTCCCAGCAGCTTGTTCAAGACGCAAAACACCTGAATGCCGCCTTGGCTTTTGAGGATTTGACTAACATCAGGGAGTCGCTCAATCAAAAGCCACGCAGCAAAACCGAGCGACGTAGGACTAACAATTGGGCGTTCTACCAATTGCGTTTGTTTGTGGGATACAAAGCCGCTATCGCAGGCGTCGAGCGTATTTTTGTCCCACCAGCCTACACGTCTCAAACTTGCTCCCGATGCGGGCACATTCACCCGGTTAAGGGGAAGTCTTATCGGAACGGTAAGGTTTTTAAGTGTGGGCATTGTGGGTTTGAACATGATGCTGATGTTAATGCGGCAAATAATATTGCTGCCTTGGGGATTTGTGTAAGCAATCCCGAAAGTCCGGGGATGAGTTGTCAACTAGAGGGGCAATTGCTTCTGTTTGCGATATCTCAGATCTGAGGCTAAAGCCCCGTACCTTCAGGTCGGGGTAAGCTTACGATAGGACTTACAAAAAATCTCTAAATATAAGGTGGGCAGTACCCACCTTACTTCTATGTATAGCGTCCAAACAAGCCTTGTGTTTAAAGCCAGCAACTCCCTGCGTTCAATCAGGAATTACGATATTCTCCAAGTGCTTCTCCGGACTTGGGTATTGTGGATTCATGGCTTCCAGAGTGTCGGCGATGGTGCGGGCAATCACTAGGTTGCGATACCACTTCTTATTAGCAGGCACGACATACCAAGGAGCATTGGCAGTGGAACAATTGCTAATGGCATCCTCAAATGCCTTTTGGTATTCATCCCACAGCCGTCGCTCTTCAATGTCACTTTTAGAAAACTTCCACTGCTTGTCCGGATTTTTCAACCGACTCTCCAATCGGCGCTTTTGTTCGTCTTTAGAGATGTGGAGAAAAAACTTGATGATGGTGATGTTACTGAGGGTGAGCATTTGCTCAAACTCATTAATGACGTGATAGCGTTGCCGCCAAACATCCTCCGGTACTAACTTGTGGACGCGCACAACTAAGACATCTTCATAGTGAGCACGGTTAAAGATAGTAATCATGCCACGCTGCGGTACGCGATGATGGTAACGCCAGAGAAAGTCGTGACTTGCCTCCTCAAGGCTTGGCACTTTAAACGACCAAACCTGACAACCTTGGGGATTAACTTCGCCAAAGACGTGTTTAATCGTGCCATCTTTACCCCCAGTATCCATCGCTTGCAGCACAATTAGAAGACTGCGTTGGTTTTCAGCATACAATCGCTCTTGTAACTTGCGAATCCGCCGACAATGTTCTTGCAGTTCGTCTTCAACGTCTTTCTTTTTTTTGTAATCTTCCGAGGCATTGGGATCGATATCAGTTAACCTGATACGCTCTCCTGGCCCAATTCGATAGAGAGGATAATTCGGCTTAGGGGGTAGCTTATCCACAACGATTTTTTCTGGTGCCGTTACAGTCGCAGAGTAGAGGGTTGCTTCCTCTGCTGCTTGTTGGGTTTTCTGAGTTTCTGCTTGAGCAATACCATTAACAAGTGCTGCACTGTCGTTTGGTACAGGGTTGGGTTGATTCATAATTGCTCCTGATCATCCGAATCTGCGAACATGATAATGAGGATGCCCAGATGAGTACATCAACAGTAAGGCTCAATCTCAAATGCACAATCTAAGATTTTTTTGATCAACACCCAGTACATTGGTGATTGATGACAAAAGACTTAATTATGCGATCGCTTCCCATTAAACGCCTCACTCAGGAATTATTGAATACCCTTACTGAACAAGCTCGTCGCAGTCCCCGACAGCGACAGAACTACGATTTTCACGAACCTTCAGAAAAAGTTCAGCGATTTCTCAATGTCCTTCAACCCGGAACCTACGTTCGTCCCCATCGCCATCTGCGTCCCCCCCAGGTAAATGGTTTTGAGTTTTTTCTAGTTCTTCGAGGAGAAGTAGGGATCATTATTTTTGATGAGAACGCTCAAATCATCCAAACCGAGCACATTAGTGCCAACGGTATGACTCGTGGCATCGAATTGCCGGAAGGAACGTATCACACACTTGTCGTACTGATGCCCGATACAGTGATTCTTGAACTGAAAGAAGGGCCCTACAATGCCAGTACCGATAAAGAGTTTCTCGACAATTTTCCTGCTGAAGGAACCCCAGCCGCCGAGCAGATATTGGAACAATGGAAACGTTACTTTAATTAATTGTTAATCGGTCTTTTGTCAAGAGTCACTCATGAAAAGATCAGATTGGTTCATAAATTCTCCATCCACTATTGAAGAATTGTTCAAATTAACCCGATTGATACCAAATCTGGGTCTAATACCATCTTTTTCAGTTAGTCCGCGACGATTGATACCAACAAAACTTCCAGTTTTGTATAAGCTCAATCTATATGAGAAATCCTTTAGACTACCCGATAGATAAAACTTAGAGTAGCCCAAACATTCACGTCCAGTGCATAGACATCGGATGCCATACCAATAGACTCCGGTGGGACAGCGCTAGCACTGTGTAAGTCTTGAAGTACAGCTCGCGATACTTCTAGTGGATTGAATAAATCGCCAATTTGCACTCCCTCTCCTTTAGGACGCCTTGCCGCTTCTAAGGCTGCGATCGCTTTTTTGAAGGGAGCTTTACTGCAAATCAATTGAATTTCTGCCAATCCCGCAGGCCCTGGAACCACCCAATTAGAAGCCGCCATAGAGTAGGGCAACGTCAGGGTTTCTCCCGGTTCAATAACGGCATTTTTCAGGGGAGGGGTGTGGTCTGACTCCTGTGTCTCCTGAGAAGATTGGATTTTGTAAAGTGCGATCGCATTTCCGCTGCTATCCCAACCCAGAAGCATGAAATAGATGGGGTACGAACTGTAGTTCTCCAATCGATATTGGATGCCACTTCCAATCGGTAACGATGGGATATTTCCCTCTTCAACACTGGCGATTAAGCTACGACCTATCTTTTTATCGGCTAATGCTTTTAAAGGAGATACCCGCAAAGTTTCTCGTTGCATTACCATCTTGGGTCCGGGGGAAACCATTTCCAAAGAGGCGCGGATACCCAAACGCGACGACCCTTCATTTGCCGTCAGACGCAGTAACTTGGCTGCCAGCAAGGTGTTCAATTTGGAACTCAGTCGATTGACTGCCGACTTCACCGCTTCCCCAACTTCCCCAGTGGTGCTGCGAATCGGGTTATAACCGAGATAAAACAGTCCATAGCCTCCTGTCTTGATCAAGGCATCCATCCCTTCTGTGCGAGTTGCTGCTGAATTTGCTGCTAAATTAGCGGATGCTGGTGCAGGAGTTTGGGGTAAGGGTGCTTTCCCGAACAAATAATCAGCCGGTTGTTCTCCCGCATTCACGACCGAGGAGACGGAAGGGATAGTTGCAAAAGCGCTCGTTGCATCTACCCGCTCAATTCGCTCCAAACCAGTATTTAATGCAATCGTCAGTCCAACATTGCGGGGCAGGAGGCGGAGAGCTTCTCGAACTAGCTGACCTTCCTGTATTTGATAAGTCTCTGCAACATTGCTACCTACTAGTCTTGCCTTTGCCGTTAAACCCTCTTTAGAGCGGATTTGGAGTTGCGGTAAAGGTGGGGATTGGGAAGAGGGTTGATTCGATTCTTGAGGTAGAACAGGTGTCTCTCCTGCGGTTCCCTGTCCTACAGCAACCATTGCTTGGGGTTGTCCCTCTTCGGTTTTGGAGAAAAGCGACTCTTTTGGATATAAGCTCAGAATGGAATTAGAACCATAATATCCCAGCACGGTTGTTGGAAGCCCCGCCAACCACAGTTGTGCCACTTTCCCATTCTCTTCTACCCCTGTCACGACGCCGTCCGCCCCGATAGTAGGGTCAGGTGGCAGGTAATAGGTGAGCAATGGAGACTGTTGACTTTTTGGATGCTTGAGCTGGGGCTGTTGTTCTTGACCAACCAGTTGGTTTACTGTTCCAGCAGCACGACTCAAACTAATCTGAACCGTTGTCGCTGGAGCAGCCTGCCATAGATATTGAGTTAGAGCATAGGTAAATAAGCCAGCGCTGAAGCCATTCCACAGCCCTTCAGTTGCTAGTTCCTTCGGCCCAGCCGCAGTGAGAACAATTCCTGGTATTTGATTTAGGTTTTCAGCGTTTTTCAGCCTCTCCACTAAAGGGATGCTGCGAAGCCGGAGTTGTTCTTGAAAAGCCAATTCTCCTGGACTTGGAGCTTCCGCTGGAGGGTTGGGGCAAGAGCGCACACGGAGATTCCCCTGGAGGACTCCCTTGGTGCTGGTGTGGCTGGTATCCAGTACCATGGTGACGCGATCAGTCGCGAGCGATCGCACAAGCAAAGTCAGCGTGTCTTCTAGTAAATCATTTGCGATCGGTGTCTCTTTAGTTGCCAAGATGCCATCAATTGGCACCAAACTATTTTGCAATCTTAGAGGTTCATCGGTTGAGGACTCCTGACTCATCTTGACGCGACTGCCATAGCCGCTGAAGTGGAAGACAACGACATCACCCGCCTTAGCTTGTTCTGTCAAATGTTCGACAAATGCCGTTTCAATATTCTCCCGACTCGCCTGACTATCCGTTAACGTCAAGATATCACCAGCTTTGAAACCAAACCGATGAATTAATAGTTCCCGTTGTAGCTCCACATCCGTAACACAACCTCCTAAAGGTGTGCTATGGGGATACTGGTTAATACCCACTAAAAGCGCCAACTTGCGCCCACCGGGTTGTGCCAACGCTTGGAAATAGCGCTCCAATACGGGTACGGCTAAGCTGTTGTCACCTAGGAGTGATAGTACAATCTCACTCACCCCTAGGGTTGCCAGCCCCAAACCAGCTTTTTGCAAAAAAGTTCGCCGCGTCAGTCCCATATCACCTATCAGCTCTTAGCTATCAGCTATCAGCCTACCAGGAATGTCCATTTTGGATGATCTTTGGGGGCTATTTCAGCAAGCTGGGTCGTTGAGCGAAGAATCTCCGCACTTATAGGGCGGAGATTGTCAAGTGACATCTCCTACACCAACCTGAGTACAGGTATGGTGTAGGCTTCGCAACCAATCCGGCTATCGCTTAGGAGGCGTTGCGCTTTAAGGACTGGATGCCCCTCAGCCCTGTTTCTTATATTTATTGCTGCATTATGGTCACGGTCTAGACTACACCCACAGTGAGGGCAGTCATGCCAACGAATATGCAGCTTTTTAGGAACTTTCTCGCTACAACTGGAGCAATGAAAGTGAGGTGTTATGGGCGCTGACTGGGACAACCAACAAACCAGCATTCTCGGCTTTGTTTGCCAGTATCGACAGAAAGCTTGACCACCCAGCGTCCAAAATTGATTTAGCAAATCGCGTTCGAGCTAGTCCTTTAACATTGAGTTCTTCGTGTGCAACTACGTCATATTTTGACAACAGCCAGTTCGCTGTTTTGTACTGGAAGTCCCTGCGTTTGTCGGCAACCCTCTTGTGTTGCTTCCCTAGTTGCTTAATTGCTTTAAGTCTACCGTTGCTTCCCTTCTTGCGTCGTGATAACCGTTTCTGGATAACCCGCAGCCGTTCTTGGGATTTACGGTAGTGTTGAGGAATAGCAACAGTTTCACCCTCAGAAGTTGTCAAAAAATCCTTCAATCCCATGTCAATTCCAGTGATTTTATCTGGATTGAAATTAGGCTTGATTTCAGGAACTGTTTGATCTTCTAGAGAGAGGCTTAGATAGAAGCCGTCAGCTTTCTTGGTAACTGACGCAGTTTTAATCTTAAAACCGTCCGGAATAGGGCGATGCAAGACAACCTTGACTTTGCCGAACATGGGCAAGTTAATCAGGTTTCCTTGCAAGCATCCATCCTTCATCTGAGGATAAGTGAAAGTGCGGTAGCGATTACGTGCTTTAAACCTCGGCTTGCCGCTACGTTTCCCGTTGCTGTCGCCCTTGAGAAACCTGTCAAACGTTACCTTAACTCGCTTGACAACATCCTGAAGCACTTGAGAGTGAACCTCTTTGTACCAAGGATGTGTTTTCTTGAGCTGCGGCAACGTCTTCTTTTGCGAGTAATAGTCTGGGTTATCACGCAATTCAGGTAGGTGGCAAACCACGGGACAAGCGTTGACAGATGAGCGATTTTGCTCATACCAATTAAACCGATCGCCCAACAAGTAATTGTATTGACTGCAAAGCATTGACAGCCATCTGTCTAGCTCGACGGCTTGGTGTTTTGTTGGACGTAATCGGTACTGGTAGGCTGCTCTCATGGCATGATTATATCAGATGTGACGGCAATATGGTGGCATGACAAAGATAACAATTCGCCCCTCTGATAGCGAGTATGAACACCTAGTAAAATACTGCAAAGCCAAAGGGCGAACTCAAAATGATGTACTCCGAGAACTTATTAGGAGGTTGTCAATCAAAGGGGCATTGAACCCCCTCGATTGACCGCCTATCCATCCCGACACCAACCTGATTACAGGTATGGTGTGGGGCTTCCGGCGAATTAAGCTAAATCTCGTAATTCGAGATATTCATTGCTTTTGCCAACTCTGCCGCTACCGCAGGACGTGAGAACTCCGGTGGTGGCAACTCACCGCGACGCAACATCTGCCGCACTTTCGTCCCCGATAAATGAATTCGCTCCTCTGGCAGGCTGGGACTTGTCTTTGTCGTTGCCATCTGCTGAGTGCGGCTGCAGTAGAAGGCGTGTTCAAATTTCATTGGCACAATGCCCAATTCCCCAGGCTCAAACTCATCAAAGATTTGCTGAGCATCGTAAGTGCCATAATAGTCACCGACACCAGCATGGTCGCGTCCGACGATGAAGTGAGTACAGCCGTAGTTCTTACGAATCAGAGCGTGAAAAATAGCTTCCCTTGGGCCGGCATAGCGCATCGCTGCTGGATTAATGGCCAAAATTACTCGGTTTTCTGGGAAGTAGAGTTCCCTCATAATCTCATAGCAGCGCATCCGCACTTCAGCAGAGATATCATCGCTTTTCGTAGCGCCTACCAATGGATGCAAGAATAGACCATCGACCGTTTCCATGGCGCACTTGATAATGTATTCGTGCGCTCTGTGAATGGGATTGCGAGTCTGAAAGCCTACAATAGTTTTCCAACCCTTTTCTTTGAAGAGGGCGCGGGACTTGGCTGGGTCGATTTGGTAATCTGGAAATTCGGGATGGTGGTGGCGTTCCAGTAGCCAAACGGGACCGGCTAGATTAACGTCTCCCTGGTCGTAGACTACCTTAACACCGGGGTGTTCCTCTTCATCAGTACGGTAAACGTTAATCGCTTCACGAGTTTTGTCGTAACGATACTTCTGAGTCAGTTCTAAAACCCCATAAAAGTTCCCCTCTGGGTCATCGAGACGAACTAAATTACCCTCTTTTAAAGGTTCTGCTACTGCCTCATCCACAGAGAGTGTTATTGGGATTGACCAAGGCAGACCCTTTGCCAGACGCATGTTTTCAACGACACTATCGTAGTCGGCTTGCTCCATAAAGCCGACTAAGGGACTAAATGCCCCAATCGCAATCATTTCTAAATCAGAGATTGCTCGTTTGTCGAGTTGGACTCTAGGTAGAAATTCGGCTTTATCTAAAAAATCATGCCGCTGTTTGTGCGAAGCGATACGGTTGATCAACTGACCGCCGTGGGGTGCGATGCCCTCTGGATGATGACTCAAAGCAACTACCTTCCTGCTGAACTGCAATACCAAAATAATCTTCTTTACGGTACAACGGCAATTCCCTTAGTAATCCCTGTCACCCCCTTTAAGGAGGAAAAAGGCTAAGGGGAAAGGGGAAAAGGAGTATTGAGGAGAAATTTGGACTTTGGGGGAGCGAGAACTCCCCCGATTTGATGGTTTAACTTGCAGTTGTCGGTCGTTCAATGATACCGCCACCCAGTAAGATATCTCCGTCGTACAACACGGCGGCTTGTCCTGGGGTGATGCTAAATTGCGGTTCGTCAAAGACTAATTTCATGCGATCGCCTTCGAGAGGAACCACAGTTACGGGGACAGCAGGGGAACGGTAACGAACTTGCACAGTTGCTCGAATCGGAGCTGTGGGTTGGACCATGGAGACCCAGTTAACTCGGGCAACGGTACAATCAGGCTGAGTTGCCTGCGTGCGATCGCCTACAATAACTCGGTTAAGTCCTGCATCGATCGCAACCACATACAAGGGTTCCGCCGCAGCAATGCCTATTCCCTTGCGCTGCCCAATGGTGTAATGGTGGACGCCATTGTGCTGTCCTAACACCTTCCCATTGACATCAACAATATCTCCTTGGGTTGGAGTGATGTACTTATCCAGAAAGCTTCGCATTGAACCGTGAGATTCAATCAAGCATAAGTCTTGGCTTTCTGGCTTATCCGCCGTCTTGAGATGGTATTGAGCAGCAAGCTGTCGCGTTTGGGTTTTCTTCAGTTCTCCCAAGGGAAAGATTGAGCCAGCTAGCAGGTCTTGCGTCAAATCATAGAGAAAGTAAGACTGATCTTTTGTCAAGTCTACTGCTCTACGTAACTGATAGCGATCACTAGTTGCATCATAGCTAATCCGGGCATAATGACCCGTAGCAATCTGATCAATTCCCAATTGTTCGCGAGCGTATTTCAGCATCGGGCCAAACTTCACCGTCTTATTGCACTGAGAGCAGGGCAACGGTGTAATTCCAGTTTCGTAACCCGAAACTAGATAATTGACAATATGTTCTTGAAACACCTCACGGCTATCAACAATATGATGGGGAATTCCTAATTGTTCACAGATGAACGCCGCATCGACCATCCCCTCAGAGCAGCATTGACCCTTCCCTTTCATTAACCACAGGGTCAGACCAACGACTTCGTATCCTTGATGATGTAGGGTAGCGGCAGCGACGGAACTATCAACTCCACCGGAGAGGCCGACGACGACTTTGTTCATGAAATCACGCGTAGTATCTTTGAAACACAACTCTTCTTCTAGGCTAACACCCCGACCATGTTACCAGTGACTTGTGTAGCGCGATCGCAAGGCGTGAATCGTCATTAGTCATCCGTCCTTTTTGGTCACCTTTTGTTCTAGTGGGCAATTGGTTGTGATAGCTTTGATGATCACATTGGGAAATTGCCGTCATGATGAGATTGTTTAACCCATTCCAGCTTTCTCACGCGCTAGTCACATCGCTATCTGGGGTAGCTTTGCTCGTGTTCGGGAGTGGGTTGAGCATCAATTTGACTCCAGCTTATGCTCAGCAACGCTTGCCGGAACCCCGAATTTTGGACGAATTACCGCCTCCTTCCTATTCACCTTCCCTCCCACCCATTCCCACGTTTGGCGTTCCCACCTCACCGTCACCTCCAGCTTCTCCCTCACCCATTCCCACGTTTGACGTTCCCACTTCACCATCGCCCCCAACTTCCTCGGATACGGTTATTCCTGGGCGGGAATTGAACTTTGAAGCACCTGCACCTACTCCATCATTGCCGTCTCGTAGACCTAGCTTGGATGCTACCCTCTATCGGGTGGATATTTATGGGGATAATTCTTTTGTCTTATCACAAGTCAGACAAATTGAACCCAGTGCTTTTGTCCGGCAGGAAGATGGAGT
The DNA here is from genome assembly GCA_040756535.1 of Cyanobacteriota bacterium. Classification (GTDB taxonomy): domain Bacteria; phylum Cyanobacteriota; class Cyanobacteriia; order Cyanobacteriales; family Coleofasciculaceae; genus JBFLZA01. The sequence continues at coordinate 9,358 of JBFLZA010000026.1, read as the reverse complement.
GATTCAAGCTGGGGTGTTTTCCAATGAATATAATGCCCAGTCGCGGGTTCGTGAATTGGCAGCGCAGGGGATTCGATCGCAAGTTACTCCAATTGCTACTGATGGCAATACGGTTGCAGTTACTTCTGAAAGCTTCTCAACAAACCGCGCTTATTTTGTTGTCATTCCAGGGAATATCGAAGACTTACCGAACATTGAAGCTGAAGTGATGAGGCTGGGTATAGGGCAGAGTGCGGTTAGTCAAAGAGAAGCCCCCAGAGGCCCCCACGTTGCGATTGGCCCGTTTGATAATCGAGGAGAAGCTAATCGTTGGAGTAACTATTTGCGCTCTATAGGTATGGATGCGCGGGTTTACTTCGCAAATTGAGAGTATTGCCAGTCATGAACCCCATCTCTAAAGAGAGGAGCTTGTAAAACTTAATTCTTGAAGAGCGCTCGAATATAGTCTACAAGCCTACATGACCAGACTAGGACCCACGAGGTCTACGTTCAGAACAAGTGTTAAAGCTCCTACCTGCGAATGCACGAACCAGTTTGCAGCTCTAGAACTTCAGCATTAAACAGGTGTACAAGGGTTAAGCCAGTGTGTTGAAGAAAGTACCGATTCTGAACATTGTCGAGGTTCACATTACCCCGAAAGGGAGATTAAAACTCATGTTTGTATTTGTGTTAGACAGTTCAAGGAAACCTTTAAACCTAACTCATCCAGCGAGGGCAAGAAAATTGCTCAAAACGGGAAAGGCTGCTGTATTCAAAAGATATCCTTTCACCATTATTTTGAAGGAGGAAATCGCACAACCGAGGAATCAAGAATTAAGGATTAAGATTGACCCAGGAGCAAGGACAACGGGTATAGCCATCTTGCGAAACGAGACTGTTCTTTGGGCAGCAGAGCTGACTCATAGGGGGTTCCAAATTCGAGATGCTCTGACCTCTAGGAGACAGTTAAGACGTTCTCGTAGAAATCGCACAACTCGTTATCGCCAACCTCGGTTTCGTAATCGGTGTCGCCAAAAAGAATGGCTACCTCCTTCATTAATCAGTCGAGTTAATAACATCCTGACTTGGGTTAAACGATTGTTCCGGCTATCTCCAATCACTACCATCTCGACTGAATTGGTACGATTTGACCCTCAATTGATGCAAAATCCAGAAATCTCTGGGATTGAGTATCAACAAGGGTTGCTTGCGGGTTATGAGCTAAGGGAATATATGCTTGAAAAATGGCAACGGAGGTGTTCTTATTGTGGCGCTACTGATACTCAGCTAGAGATTGAGCATATTATCCCTAAGTCTAGAGGTGGCTCTAATCGCGTATCTAACTTGACCTTGAGCTGCACAAAATGCAACCAAAAGAAAGGCAATAAACCCATTGAGCAATTCCTCAAAAACAAGCCTGAATTACTCAAGTCAGTTCTTGCTCAGTCCAAGCGACCATTGGCTGATACAGCAGCCGTTAACGCTACTCGCTGGAAACTATTTAATTGCCTCAAAGAGTTGCGTTTGTCTGTAGAAACTGGGACTGGAGGTAGGACTAAATATAATCGTTGTCGCCAAAGCTTACCCAAAACTCATTGGCTAGACGCAGCGAATGTAGGTGCATCAACACCGGAGGCTTTAAAAATTCTGGTATCAAAACCTTTGATGATTAAAGCAACAGGACATGGAAACCGTCAAATGTGTGGAACAAATCGCTATGGATTCCCTATTCGACACAGGGAGAACGTCAAGAAGCATTTTGGTTTTCAGACAGGGGACATTATCAAAGCTGTTGTAACTAAAGGCAAAAAGGCTGGTTCTTACGTTGGTCGAGTCTTATGCCGAGCAACAGGCAGTTTTGATATCACAACGACTACGGGTCGGGTAGCAGGGATTAGTCACAAATACTGTTCATTTATTCACAGGGACGATGGGTATGCCTATCAATAAGGATTCGCTTATGCTCAATTGTTCTGTAAGGGGAAAACTTTCCTCCCCGTACATGAATGATAGGGGCTTCCAGTTTTCCCCTTACCAACCCAATTTTACGGTGAATTAGCGATCGCATTTCCCTGTAGTCACCGTTGCTGTTACTCTGAACAAGCTGGATTTCTTGCTCTTTGGCAGTGCTGAGTTTAAGGCAATAGGATTGTTGCGCTGGATCACCTGCTGATACCAAGTTGCGGTAACTTCTGTATTCTTTGTTCAGAGATGTAGGGGGTGGCGACGTATGTCAGCGAACTTGAGTGAAAGCCGGGTGAAATCAGCAGTAAGAAGCATGAGGCTGTTGCTAGCAGCACTTCCCCTGGTAGGGCATATCGGCGTCGAACGGTTACAGGCTCAACCCATTACCCCAGCTACCGACGGCACTGGCACGATCATCACTCCTAACGGTAACCAACTTGACATCAGTGGTGGACAGCTGTCTGGGGATGGGACAAATCTCTTCCACAGTTTTGGGCGGTTTGGACTTAATCAAAACCAGATTGCTAACTTTCTATCAAATCCTAATATCCAGAACATCTTGGGTCGGGTTATTGGTGGTGATAGCTCTGTAATTAATGGCTTAATCCAGGTTACAGGGGGCCATGCCAATTTATACCTGATGAATCCTGCTGGCATTATTTTTGGCGCAAGTGCCAGCCTGAATGTGCCTGCTTCCTTCACGGCTACAACAGCCAACGGGATTGGATTTGGTGCTAATTGGTTTAATGCCACGGGGGCTAATGACTACACCGCTTTGGTGGGAACTCCCAGCGCGTTTGCCTTCACCATGAGTCAACCAGGGACAATGGTCAATGCGGGGAATTTGGCAGTCGGACAGGGGAACAATCTCACCTTAGTGGGCGGTACTGTTGTCAGTACCGGACAATTGTCAGCACCCGGAGGCAATATCGCCGTGACAGCGGTGCCAGGTGAGAATTTAGTGCGCCTGAGCCAATCGGGGCATCTATTGAGTTTGGAGATGCAACCCCTGGCATCTTCCTCTAGCAGTCAACCCCAAACCTGGTCTTTGCCGATTTTATCCTTACCGCAATTGCTGACAGGTGGAAGTACAGGTAATGCCACTGGACTCACAGCCAATAGCAATGGTGAGGTGGAACTAACAGGTTCCGGTTTTAAGGTGAAAGCTGGGGATGTAGTCGCTAAGGAATTGAAAGCACAAACAGCTACTTTGTCAGCGACACAGAATCTGACACTGGTGGAGAGCCAACTCCAAACCTCTGGAGATATGCAACTGTTGGCACAAGATACGGTGCGAGTGCGGGACAGTGTCGCCAATTCGTTTCTGGCTCAAGCCGGAGGCAATCTATATATTCAGGGCAATCAGAGCATCGATATTCTGGCACTGAATCATCCGCAAACGCCATTTGTTAGCGGGGGAAACCTGACTCTAATGAGTGACGGCAACATTTCTGGGGATGCTCACTTTGCTAGTGGCGGTAGTTTCTCGCTGCTTAACTTGTCAGGGCAAGGTGGAAACTTTGTTAGCCTCTACGACCCGATTATTAGTGCCAACGGCAATGTTACCTTTGGCGATTACACGGGTGTTTCACTCAAGGTTGAGGCTACAGGAAGTATTAGTGGAGGCAATATTACAATCACAGACCCAGACACTGCTATTGTTGGTGCTGATCCAGATATTGCAATTTTGACCAGTAGTGCCGCACTAATTTTGCGAGCTGGCGTGCCCGCATTGGCTAATCCCCCGAATACTCCTCAACAAACAGGGGGAGCGGATTTCCAGTCTACGGCAGTGCAGTCAACCGGAACGATCGCTGTGGGTACTATCTCCACAGCAGGGGGCCCGATTATATTGGCCGCTCCCAGCATTATCAACCTGTTCGGAGAAGCGATCGCCTCGAATGGTGGAGACATTACCTTCGACGGGCCTGTTGTTATCGGTAACGAGACTGTCACCATCAACTCTGGAGGGGGCAACATCTTCTTTAATGGAACCGTTGATTCGACTCGTTACTATTGGGTAGAGGAACCCACCACTTGGAACCAGGCGCGAACTGCTGCTGAAAACAGGATTATCAATGGTGAGTCCGGTTATCTGGTAACGATTACTTCCCAACAAGAAAATGAACAAATTGCTGCACTGAGGATTAAACCCTATATAGATCCCAATGGTCTATTGACCACCGGTGCCTGGATCGGCGCGAGTGATGCCCAAACAGAAGGAACGTGGCAGTGGGTGACTGGACCGGAAGCCGGAACGGTATTTTGGCAGGGGGGAACAGCGATCGGATATGCGCCATGGAGGCTTGACCAGCCAGACAACAACAACCCGATGATGGGAGGAGAAGATGTCGCTGAATTCGTTGCTCTGGACGCTGGATGGAATGACTTAAACTCCACTCAGGTGCGTGGCGGCTATATTGTCGAGTACAACCAGGGGACGGCGGTTCTGAATCTGGAAGCAGGCAGTGGCAACATCATCTTTACAGAAGCGGTGGGGGGTAATACGAACCTAGCCGGACTGAACATTACCAGCGCCAACAACGTGAATGCTAATTCGGCGATCGCAGCTACCAGCGTTACTCAGATAGCAGGCACAGGCACTACTACCTTCAATGGGCAACTGAACACCACTGGTGCAGATGGCATCAACCTCACAGGTACTAACTTTGCCTTCGGTAGCCCAATTACTACCACTAATGGCGGAGCTGTCACCATTAATAATAGTGGCATCCTCAGTATTGCCGTTGGGGCCAACCTGAACTCCGATGGAGCCTTCAATCAAAATGGGACAGGCACAGTTGCCATCGGTGGGAATATTACGACCAGCAATGACAACATCACCTTTAACAGTCCAGTCACTCTTACAGGAGCTGTTGCCCTCAATACGGATGTAGGGACAGGAGACATCACCTTCAACAACACCCTCAACGGCACTCAGAACCTAACCCTAAGTGCAGGGGCAGGCGACATCAGCTTCAACGGTGCTGTAGGCAATACTACCGCTCTGGACAACCTGGTGATTAGTAGCGCTAACAACGTCACCTCAGAAGAGGCAATTTCAAGCAGCTCCGTAAGCGTGGCAGCAACGGATGACATCACAACTGATGACATCACGGCAAATACTGAGATCTTCCTCACCAGTACGAATGGAGCCGTTACCAGTGGCAACCTCAACTCTTCTGGGGTGAATGGAGGAGGTGCGATCGCTATTTCTGCTCTTAACCCAATCACAACTGGAGTGATCGACTCTAGTTCCAGTTCAGGAAATGGTGGCAATATCACCCTCAATTCCCAAGCTGATATCGAAGTTACTCATATTAACGCCCAAGGTGGATTAGTGGGCACAGGGGGTAATCTTGAACTTACAACTCAACGCTTTTTCCGAGCCTTGAACTCTTTTATAGACCAAAATGGTGTAAATGCCAGCATTTCCACAGCAGGAGGAAGAGGGGGCGGTTCAATCACCATTCGCCACGGAGGTGGACACTTTGGTACTTCTTTTGATGTCGGTAATGCGACTATCAACGGTACAGATGGAGCCATTACTACTGGATCTGGAAATACAATTTCACCTTTGAGATCTTTTCCTGGTAGCTACACCCAGGGCAATCTTTTAAATGATATTAAGATAATTAACCTTAAACCACCGACACCGCCACTGAATCTATTATCAGCACTACAGCCAAATCAATCACAAAAATCACAGCCAACTGACTATCTTTCCCTTGTTGAAAGCGACTGGGTGGTTTCTAAGCTTGAGCAAACCTTTACGCGTGAGTTTGAGGAAAATCTAGGGCTACCTTCCGAGCTTCGCATCAAAAGTCTAGAAGAAGTCAGGAATACAGCTCTCAATATTGAGGAATCTACTGGCGTTAAACCTGCGGTAATTTATGTCAGTTTTGTTCCTGTAACGATGAGACCGGATGCAGCTTCTGATTGTATTAAATTGCCTCAGAATTCACAAAAACCAGAAATAATTTGGCGGTTCAGTTCTCAAGAGCGAGATCTAGATAATCTAGCTCACACTCAAGCTCAACTCCCAGACAATTGTAAAAAGCCGGATAGCGACCAACTGGAACTCGTGTTAGTAACTGCCGAGGGGAAGGCGATTCGCAAGCGGATACCCGAAGCTACGCGCTCACAAGTGCTATCGACTGCTCAAGGATTTTTTAGTGAAGTTACTGACCCAAGCAAATTTTCTACTAAGAGTTATTTACCCTCGGCTCAGCAACTTTATCAATGGATGCTTGTGCCACTTGAAGCAGATTTGCAAGCTGAAGGTATCCAGAATTTGGCTTTCATCTTAGACGCTGGGTTACGCAGACTGCCGCTAGCAGCCCTCCATGATGGTCAAGAATTTCTGGTAGAAAAATACAGTATTGGTTTAATGCCCAGTCTCAGCTTGACCGATACCCGTTACGTTGACATTAAGAACACAAAAGTCCTAGCAATGGGGGCATCGAAATTTAAAGATCTCAACGCTTTGCCTGCTGTACCTGTAGAGCTATCTATTATCATAAAATACCTTTGGTCTGGTCAATATTTGCTGAACGAAGCCTTCACCCTAGATAATTTGAAGTCTCAACGCGCTTCAACGCCTTTTGGCATGATTCATCTAGCGACACATGGAGAATTCCGACCTGGAAAACCGCCTAACTCCTTCATTCAGTTTTGGGACGCGAAGCTAACACTAAATCAGTTACGGCAGTTGGGATGGAATCAACCCCCCGTGGAGTTGTTGGTGTTAAGTGCTTGTCGCATGGCTGTGGGAAATTATGAGGCTGAGTTAGGCTTTGCGGGGTTAGCAATCCAAGCTGGAGTCAAGTCAGCAGTGGCTAGTCTGTGGTATGTCAGCGATCAGGGAACCTTAGGGTTGATGACGGAATTCTATCAGCAGTTGAAAACAGCACCCATCAAGGCAGAGGCGCTCAGGCAAGCGCAGATAGCAATGCTCAAAGGGCAGGTACGCCTAGAAAATGGTCAGCTACGCTGGTCAGGAGGAGAAGTTCCTCTGCCGCCACAGCTGGCAGCGCTTGAGAGCAGAAATCTATCACACCCGTATTATTGGGCTGCCTTCACCATGATTGGTAACCCTTGGTAGAGGCGTGGTGGCTTTTGATTTTTGGTACGTTGTTAACAAAGACCGTCCTAGTCGAATTGCACTTTTATAAAAAATAAGACAACTGGGTCTAGTATCAGCTCAGTAAAAACCTAGTTAAGTTAACTAAGCATCTGATGAGCAAAAACCAGACCCAGCTATTTAGCGTTTAGTTATCGATGGAAACTTTAGCGTTTGCCTCGGTAAGGCACTTTGTTCAGGTAATCGATACTAAATGACGAAACATTCTGCGCGTAGTTGCGTGAGGTATTGACTGCAGCTGCCATATCGCGATACTTGCGAGGATCGCCTTCAGCCAGTCGCCGATCCTGGTACTTGCGATCGTAGAATTTCTCCAGAGTAAAGCGCCAGTCAGTCTTAACCGTACCAACAACTTCGCGGTAGTCTTCACCGTAGCGAGGAGTCACCAAGTTAATCGGACGGCCTTCCATGCGCTTGCGCTGGTAGGGAACGATGAAATCCCCAAACGCTTCATCATACTCTTCGCTATCAATCAAGGCATCAACAAAGCCGTAAAAACCGACAGTGCCAATTTTAATTGACCAAGCAATTTCTTCATCTTTGTTGTATGGGGCACGACCCAGGACGCGCTTGAGGCAGATTTCAACCAGTCGATAGTTGTTGTTCACTGCAACAACAAGGTTATAGAATGCCTCAGATTTGAGGATACCGCGAACAAAGTCGCGCACGGTAATAGTCCTGTTCTTCAGCTGAGATTCTAAATGCTTCTGACGATTCACTTGAAGAACGGCGTGCTCGCTGAATAGCTGGCGATATACAGCGTTAATCAGGCCAAGCAGTTCTACTGGAGAATAGCTGTCTTCCAAGCGATAGATATACGGAGTATCTTCGTCCTCGTCAGCTAGACCAAAGCTACGAACCCTGACATTTTGGGTTGTAGGCTTGTATGCGAGTAATGGCAATGCCATGTGAAAAATCTCCCTTTTATAGTTTTACAAAATGTAAAGCGGATTTCAGTTTTCTGGTCGATCCCTGTAATCCAATTTGACCATGACTTTGACCAGTAATAAAACTGTTAACAAGTTTTTTGTCCAACCCCTGGGAGACAACTCAAATTACCGGAGGGGAAAACTAGCACTGGTGTCAATGGAGACGGGCACTCCTGTTGATGTCTCCCTGGTCATATCAGGAATCTTGATTCTGGATGTATCAACGGTCACATCATAAGTGACGCTTCTGGGGCTGATTGCCTTTGCCATATCCAAGAAGTTATTGATGTCGCCCCACTTGTAGCGATCGCTTTCGAGCTTGTCACGCCAATAAGAACTATAGCGGGGTGTTACGAGGTTAAAGGGGCGACCTTTGAAGCGACGACGCTGGTAAGGTACGGTGCTATCACCGAAGTTTTCCTGGTACTCTTGGCTATCGATCAGAGCATCGACAAATCCACCCCAACCGAGGGTAGCAATTTTGATCGACCAGGCTATCTCTTCTTGTTTGTTGTAAGGTTCGCGACCCAGGATGCGCTTGAGGGTTAGTTCAACAACTCGATAGTTAGAATTTGGCTCAACAACCAGGCGATAAAAAGCGTCGGATTTAGCGATACCTCGGATAAAGTCACGCACGCTAATGGCGCGATTTTTTAGCTGAGATTCTAAGCTAGACTGACGAGTTATTTCTAGGATTAAATGCTCGCTGAAAACTTGCCGATAAGCAGCCCAGATCAACTCTAGGATATCGTTTTGATCGATACAGTCTTCGATGCGATAAATCCAAGGAGTTTCTTCGTTTGGAACTTCGTAACCTGAAACTCGCTGATTTTGCGAGGAGGGCTTGTATTCTAGCAGAGGTATTGCCATGAGAAATTTAAAGGTTTTAAAGATTGAAGGTTTAAAAGTTGAAGGTTTAAGAGTTGAAGGTTTAAGAGTCGTTAGCGCAGCGGGGCGTAGCCCAGGTTGATTGTAAGTGCCAACGTTTTAACTTTTAACTTTTCAACGTTCAACGGTTCAACTCTTATTTAGTCGAGGGTGACTTGTACAGGTAGCGGTAGGGTAATGCCACGTCTGTACGACCTACCATCGCTGGAGGCGTCTCAACGTTCCGAGTCATATCGAGCAGTGGTTTGCTGCTGGCTAAAGACCGGGCGCGATCGCTTGATCGCTGATAGTTCGCTCCACCAGGGCTAATACTCCGAGCCATTTGCAAGAAGGTGTCGGGAATGGCTTGACGAACTCCCCGTTCAACCGACTGTCCAGTAACCCGCGCTTGATAGTAGGAACCTTCTAAAGAAATCTGACGAGCACGCCAGTAATCGCTGTAGCGGGGGTTAAC
>JBFLZA010000025.1:0-26212 GCA_040756535.1 Cyanobacteriota bacterium | reverse complement strand
GGGTGGGGGGGGGGGGGGGGGGGGGGGGGGGGGGGGGCGGGGGGGGGGCTGGGGGGGGTTGGGGCAGGGGAGCTGGGGAGCATTTGTAATCAAATTTTCTTTTGTTGATGTGGCATGAGCCAGGGAGAGGGATTGTTAATCATGTTCACCAACTTGCCTAGAATTTGGTTGTAAGTTTGATAAATCTCTTGCCCTACTGGGGAATCTAGATAGTTGCACTTGACAGCAAACTCAAGCCAGGTTTGAGTCTCAGCGGCTTCTGCTTCTGAATCACTCAATTTTGCGAGAAACGCTGCCTCATAACGGCGTTTTCGCCATGCTTCAGCTAAATTGGCACAGACAGAACGTGACGAGCGCCGAATTTGGTCAGTTAGTGAATATCTTTCTTCAACAGGAAACTTCTTGCTCAACTCAAAAATTTCCATAGCCGCCTTAAATGCTAACTGATACACCTCTAACTCTTTATGGTTCTGAATAGGCATTCTTCTTTACTCCTGTGCACCCCAGCCCCTCTGCACCCCCGCACCCCTGCACCCCTGCACCCCCGCCTCACTCCTTGACGACCTCGACCTTGTCGCCATCTTTGAGATAAGGGGCACCTTTGACTACAATGCGATCGCCGGCTGATAGACCGCTCTTTATTTCCACTTGCTCACCCGACAGGATTTCTCCTACCTGTACCGGTTGTGCCTTAACGGTGTCATCCTTTTGCAACTGATAAACAATTGAGCTGCCATCGGCTTGAGGAAGCATCGCCTTCGCGGGTAAAGTTAAACCCGATGCTGAGGAGGTGGTAATGGCTGCCTGTAAAAACATTCCGGGTTTTAAAGCGTCTGCCGCCGACAAATCGACTTTAACGGTTGCCATACGAGATTCATTCACCAAGGGGTCAATTTCTCGCACGGTTCCAGTTAAGTTGAGTTTGCGATCGGTATCAGAAGTAATTTTGACTTTTTGGCCGGGGCGAATTTGCGGTAGCTGAGTTTCAGGAACTTTCAACAAAAGTTGCAAACGCCCTTTATCGATAATTTGAAACAGGGGTTGTGAAGGGGATGTGACATCGCCCACACGGGCATTGCGTTCAGCGACTTTGCCACTAGCGGGAGCCATTATCTTGGTATTAGCCAGTTGCGCTGTTACAGACTGCACTTGCCCTTTAGCTTGAGCCAGTTGGGCTTCGGCTTGAGTAATTACTTCTTGACGGGAACCCGCACGCAGTTGCTCAAGCTGCTGTTCAGCTTCTTTTACAGCGGCCTTTAACTGATCGATTTCTGGGTTGTTAGTATTTCGAGCTTGCTCTAGGCGTTGTTGTGCTTCCGACAAACTCGCCTGGGCGCTACGATAATCACTCAATGCCTCATTAAATCGGTCTTTTGTCACTGCTCCTTGGTTAACCAGGGAGTCATAGCTCTTATAGCGATTTTCCGCCAGATTTAACCGGGCTTGTGCCGAAGCCACTTGAGCTTGAGCTTGCTCAATCTGTCTGGGAATACTCGCTTGCGCTTCTTTCAGACGAGCTTTAGTTTGCTCCAAGCGAGCTTCTGCTTGAGCAATTTCCTCTTTCCGTGTCCCCGTCCGCAATTCTGCCAAACGCGCTTCAGCTTGTGCTGCTGATGCCTTGGCTTGCGTCAACTGGGCCTGAAGCACGGAATCATCCAAGCGTGCCATCAGTTGTCCAGCTTTGACAAAGTCGCCCCGGTCTACTAGGATTTCCTTAATTTGTAAGCCCGTAGCCTGAGAAGATACTGGAATCATTTCATAGGCGGCAACACTGCCAGTGGCTTCTAAGGTACGGTTAACGGAAGAAGTTTCTACCGTTGCCACAGTGACGCTTTGAGCCGAGACCGGTGGACTAGAGGCAATAGGGGAAGGTGCCTGGGCAGGAGTTGTGGTGGGCCGAGACCCCATTAGGCGTGTGCCTCCAACCGCAAGCACAACACCAATTCCCACACCAATCAGCACTCCCCGTCCACCTGATAGCCAATTCCGAGATTTTCGATCCTGTTGTTCCATTGGCAAGGGGACTGAATCGGATTCCTTAAGGGTAAACTCCGCTACAGGAGCCAAGCCATTTAACTGGGATTGTTCTTGGTCTGGAACTTTATCCGTCACTGTATTATCCCCCTGCCAAGCCGTGATCAGATTTTTTGTAAAGAAAAATATTTTTTTATAACTTAATTTTAATCTATTCCCACTCATCCCAGTGGCGATTTGGACAAAATTTGAGCTATCAGTATCGATTTGATCAATCCTTCTTACGCAATGAAGGCTGATAATCTCTGAGGATAAACTTACTCTTTGTATAGCTATCTGAAGAGATGATGTAAGATTTAATCGCTGTAGGCAAAGATTGCACTCTCAAATAGGTTTCAACACACCTGACTGATTACAAACCTTAGAGTTCCCACGCATTCCAATAGTTCTAACGCTCCTCAGAAGTAGAGGCGGGATTGACATGGACTTGTCAGCCGGAGATGACTGATGAAGTCTGTAAAACCCGCCCAATGAGCATTGTAAGGATTTGTCGTGAAAGCAGCAGACCTTTGCTTTGTGTTCTTATTTATTCACAGGGGAATAGCGGTATCTACTTTTTTAAAGTACTGTTGATGACCTTACCTTCACTTCACCCTCCTAGCTCATCCAATCAGGTGATTGAAAATTCACCCGATCGATTCATCCTTTAGGGGGATGTACTACTAGCAATATATAGATTGTCGGAGAATTATGCGTTGAGAGCAAAAGACCAAATCGTTTGTCCAACTCGGTGGAACGAATGTTGGGCAACATTTTCATCAGTTTGCCAGAAAAAAGACTTACTCCCTTGCCGCTAAAAGAATACCTATTTCCGGAGTGGCTCAAAAGCGATCGCTCTTTTCCATTTCCACAGCAACCGAGTACAAGCACTCAGCTATTTCCGGAAAGATGCTGAGAGCTATATACGCTAAGTGCCAGATAGTTGTCAACCAATTTTAGATTTTGGATTTACGATTTTAGTTTGAAATCAATACTCGCTATCGCTGCATCCGCTTGCGCTTAGGGGCTTGTACTCACGATTGATTTAAGACGCTCAATTGAAAAAATATGAGCGGGGCTTGTACCCATAAGTCTTTCTTAATCCAAAATTCTTGCATCTCAAATCCAAAATAATTTTGGTCAAAGCCTTAGGGAATTTTGCTTTTAAACTTTAAAGATAATATTAACGAAGTTGCTATCTGTATGAGTCAATCCTCTTTAGCAAAAGGGAAGGAAAATTTGACTAAAACTGCTATTATGCAGCGTCCTAGCTGGCGCTTACAGATAGCGTTAGCGTTTGGGATAGTTGGAGCGATCGCATACACTGGCGAGTCCTCCCTTGCTCAGATTACACCGGATGCCACGTTGGGTGCTGAAAATTCTATCGTTACACCGAACGCCAATGTCGGAGGTTTTCCTGCTGACTTGATTCAAGGTGGAGCAACTCGTGGTGCTAATTTGTTCCACAGTTTCGGGCAATTTAATGTTGACAATGGGCAGCGGGTTTATTTTGCTAATCCTACGGGGATTGAGAACATTCTGACGCGGGTAACAGGCAATACCCTCTCGAATATTTTAGGAACATTGGGGGTGACTGGGGGAGCCGATCTATTTTTACTCAATCCCAATGGCATTATCTTTGGCCCCAATGCCAGGTTGGATGTGGGCGGTTCGTTTTTTGCCACTACGGCAAATGCGGTTCAGTTTGATAATCAAGGTTTTTTTAGTGCCACTAATCCGGAAGCGCCTGGATTGTTGACAGTTAAACCCTCTGCATTCTTCTTCAATCAACTTAATGCTGGAACGATTGTTAACCAATCTGTTGCTCGCAATCCAATCGTTCCATCCTTTAGGGAGGGTTTACGAGTTCCTAATGGAGAAAATCTTGTTCTGCTGGGTGGAAATGTCAATATCGATGGTGGACAGTTGAATGCTTTTGGAGGACGAGTTGAAATTGGCGCAGTAGCAGGGACAGGAACAGTAGGGTTGAATGTTGATGGCAGTTTAAGCTTTCCAACTGACCTCTCACGAGCTGACGTGTCAGTGTTTAATTCTGTAATTGGCGTAGCGGCTCGCGATAGTGGCAGTGTGACCATTAATGCCCGCAATTTAGACATTTCAGGGAACAGCTTAATCCGAGCAGGTATCTTATCAGGCTTCGGGACAGTTGACAGTCAAGCTGGGGATATTACCCTAAACGCGACAGAAACGCTCCAAATTAGAGGAGAACGAAGTCGTATTGTAAATCTTGTATTTGAGGATGCTGTGGGCAACAGTGGTGATATTCGCATTACGGCTGGCTCCCTGTTTCTCACTGATGGCGCTCAACTGGATGCTAGTACCTTTGGGCAGGGCAATGGAGGCAATATCATCATTGAGGCTAGCGATCGCGTCTCCTTGGATAACGGTGCAGGTATCTTCAATGGTGTTGAAGATACAGGCAACGGCACAGGAGGGAACATTCGCATCAATACAGGGTTGCTATCTATTACCAATAGCGCTTTCATCACTACTAGCGTTTATGGACAGGGCAATGTAGGTGATATCCTCATTGACGCTCGAGATCGCGTCTTCTTGGATCGCAATGTGCGTATCCTCAATGGAGTTCAAGACAAGGGTATTGGCGATGGAGGAGACATTCGCATCACTACAGGCTCGCTGGATGCTACCAATGGCGCTTTCATGGCTGCCTTTACCTTTGGACAGGGGAACGCAGGTGATGTCATTATTGAGGCTAGCGATCGCGTTTCTCTGGATAACAGAACGGATATTTGGAATCTTGGAGAGCGCAGCAATGGCGGGAACATTCGTATCAGCACTGGAACCTTGTCTATTGACAATGGCGCTCGGCTGGATGCTACCACCTTTGGACAGGGCAATGCAGGTAACATCATCATTGAGGCTAGCGGTCAAGTCTCTTTAAGCAAAAATGCAAGTATTGCTAATCGAGTTGGAGACATCGCCCCGGACAATGGCTCAGAACGTGCCACTGGTAATGGTGGCGACATTCAGATTCAATCTGGCTCGTTGTCTGTCACCAACTCCCTCATAGTTGCGACTACCTTTGAACAAGGAAACGCAGGTAATATTTTCGTTGACGCTCGCGATCAAGTCTTCTTAAATAACGGTGCCATCGCTAACCAAGTTGACGAGCAAGCTACTGGTAATGGAGGCACCATTCGTATCAGCACAGGCTCGCTGACAGCGACCAATCTAGGAAGAGTGCAAGCTCTCACTCTCGGACAAGGTAATGCAGGCAACGTGATTATCAATGCTCGTGATCGCGTGCTGTTTGAGGGCGGTATTGTTGATGGAGTTCGTAGTGGTGCTGGAAGCGCTGTAGGAGAAGGCGCGATTGGTAATGGCGGCAATATTGAAATCACTACTGGGTCACTAGATATGCTCAATGAAGCTGGGATAAGTGCTAGCACATTTGGACAAGGCTATGCAGGCAATGTGATGATCAACGCTCGTGACAACGTCTCGCTCAACAACAGCAACATTTTTAGTATCGTGGACAAGAATGCTGTAGGTAGAGGTGGCAACATCAGTATCACCACTGGTTCCCTTTCTCTTGCCAACACCGCACAACTAGATGCCAGCACCTTTGGACAGGGCAGTTCAGGCAATATCATCATTAATGCTCGGGATAGGGTTTCATTAGATGGCACTAACCCGACTAGAAATCGTACTACTACCATCTTTACTGAAGTAGTGAAAGGTGCACAGGGAGATGGCGGCAACATTGAAATCTTTACAGGTTCGCTTGTTGTCACCAACGGAGCCAAATTGGAAGCTAGCACTCGTGGAACAGGTAACGCTGGAAATATTTTTATCAATGCCCGCGATATAGTCTCGTTTGATGGTACCAATGCCATTGGAGCCAGTGGTGCCTTCAGTGATGTAGAAGAAGTAGATGCAATTGGTAGAGGGGGCAATATTCAAATTGCTACAGGCTCGCTCGCCGTTACCAATGGGGCACAAGTAGGTGCCAATACTGAAGGACAAGGAGATGCTGGTAACGTAATCATCACTGCTCGCGATTCTGTCTTATTTGATAACAGTGCTGCCTTTAGCAATGTGGATGAAACAGCTATGGGAACTGGCGGTAATATTGAAATTGCCACTGGCTCGCTATTAGTCACGAATGGAGCGCAGCTACAAGCTCAAACTTCCGGACAAGGTAATGCAGGCAATGTCATCATCAATGCACGTAACATTGTTTCCATAGATGGGGTCCGTCGGATATCTTCGGATAGGGGAATTCAGGTATTTTTTAGTACTATCTTCAGTGCTGTCGAAGAGACGGGTAAGGGCAATGGAGGAGACATTCGCATCACAACGGGTTCATTGTCTGTTACTAATGGCGCTCAGCTAGATACCAGTACCTCTGGGCAGGGCAATGCTGGAAATGTCTTTATCAACGCCCGCGATGCTGTTCTTGTGGATGGGTTAGACAGCAATGGACTCCCCAGTGCGATCTTCTCCGATACTGGGATAGAGGCAGAAGGACAGGGAGGAACCGTCAGGATCGATACGTCCTCCTTTCGCATCGCCAATGGAGCCTTGATCAATGCTCGCACAGCTAACTCCGATCCCGGAGGAGACATCCTCATTAACGCCAATACCTTTGAAGCTGTAAATGGCGGACAGGTAAGTACCACTACCCTAGGCGCGGGACAGGCTGGCAACATCACCTTAAATATCCGAGACACTATAAATCTCTCTGGCAGCGATCCAACCTTCGATGAGAGGAGCAATCGGCTGTTCAATCGATATGTTAGTGAAGGAAATGGGGAAAGTGGACTGTTTGCCAGCACTCGCTCTAATTCGACAGGTGAGGGTGGTACGATTACCCTGCATACAGATTCCCTCTCGCTTAGCGATCGCGCCCAAATCGCTGCTAACAGCCAGGGTATAGGTGATGCAGGTCGTGTGGAGATTACCGCTACGGAAGCCATCACCCTCACCAACAGCGACATCACAACCTCAGCCCCCCAAGCCTCAGGAGGAGCAATCGCTATTACCACTGAATCCCTATCCCTCAACCGAGGAAGAATTACCGCCGCTACCGGAACCAATGGTGCACAAGGCGCAGCCAATATTACCCTACAAGGATTAGACCTCCTGTTTATGGGTAACGAAAGCCTCATCGAAGCCAATGCTCTCAACCAAGCTAACGGTGGTAACGTTGCGATCGACTCGACATTTATCGTTGCAACGCCTCCAACTGGCCCGCTAGGCAGTGACATCACTGCCAATGCTTTTGAAGGCAAGGGAGGGAGAGTTAGCATCAACACTCAAGGACTCTTCGGTATCGAGTTCCGACCCGAACTTACCCCCGACAACGACATTACGGTCAGTTCCACCTTGGGTTTGTCAGGAGAATATGTACTCAGCTCCCCTGGTATTGACCCCAGTCGCGGGTTAGCCCAACTTCCTACGAACCTAATTGATGCTTCACAACAAATTGACCGCCGTTGTACTCCCGGAGGAGAGGCAAGAAACAGTAGCTTTACCATTACAGGTCGTGGCGGTTTACCACCTAGTCCGAATGATGTTCTACAAGGTGAGACAGTTGTTACCTCTTGGGTCAGCCTCGACGCTGAGGTAGAGAATAATACACCTCCAGTTCCGACAACGCCCACTAGTTCTGCTCCCAGAAAACTGGTAGAAGCACAAGGGTGGGTTATCAATGAGAAAGGTGAAGTTGTCCTCACCGCTTCAGCGCCGACACTCACTCCTACACAGAGTGGCTTCCGAGGGATAGAGTGTCCTGCTTCTCCTCCTGAAAATGCATCTCAGTTATAACTGGCGTTACCGTACCTGTGTCAGATCTTCCATCAGCCATCATGCCACACAAAAAAAGTCACTGACATCGGAAAATTGCTTAAAGAAACGCGATCGCTTGCGGTAGCCTCCCCAAAAAATAAGTAAGGTGAAGAATACGCCAAATTATCAGGGAGCAAATTATGAACGCACCACAATGCCACAGATGTGGCTCTGAGCTGATTCAAGTCAAACTGACCGAAGATTCTGAAGTGGAGTGGTACTGTATTGGCTGCGACGCAGACAAGCTTGGTCCAACAGAAGAAGCACCGACAAAAGTAGAAGAGTAATTTTGTAGGCACGACAGCTGAATTCGCCGTTACCGACTTCTGAACTGTCCTTGGCTACTTGCAAATAGATGGAATAAAAGCCCCTCTGGGTAGGATAGAGGGGCCTTGCTTTGAAGGATTTTCACTTCTATATATGTCTCTTGAGCATATGCCACTTATGCAGTCCGAACTATCAACCGTTCATTCACCAACTGAGCGAGAGTTGCTTCCATAACTGCCGTTGTTTGACCGGAGACGGTAAACACCAACGCCTCACGATACACTCGCTGTGCGGCATGATGTCGGTAATTAGCTGCACCACTAGAAACGGTAACCGCCGCAGTAGCACAGCGTTGCGCTAAATTAATCGCCCAAGCGCGGAGTTGCAGCCGTTCTTCCCAAGTTTGAGAGTCGGGTGCTAACGCTGCTATCATTGCCGATTGACAACGGTTGAGTTCTTCGTTAAGGGCATCAAACGCTTGCTGAATGAAGGGAAGTTGCTTACTTTGGTAAGTTGCTTCTACAATATCAAGTCCTGCTCTGGCACACCCAAGGGCAAAAAAACCGTGATGCAGAACATTCTTTTTATCGTTCTCGTGAATTGCACCGGCTGGTTTAATAAAGACAACACGCTCTTCAGGTAAGAACCAGTGGGTAAGTGTTGCCGTAACGGTATTGGTTGAGGACATTGCCCCTAGTTCCATTGGCTTACTAAAGGCAATTGCTCCCCCAGTCTGTTGCACAGTTTCAACAAACGGCAACATACCATAAACTGCCCGACCATCGGGAAGTGTTGCACCCCCAATAAAATCTTGAAAGAAGCCAAAACCCGTTACCCAAGGCACTGTCCCTTCTAGCTGATACCCACCTTCTACAGGAATAGCTTTAACAATTGGGTTACCTTGGCGTCGTAGATGGGAAAAACCAATCCCAACCAATACTTGCCCTTGACTCATATAGGGCAGATATTGCTGCTTTAACAATTCATTCTCGCTGTTTAGGAGAAATCCCGCAGCGCTTTGGTGTTGAGTTTGCAGGAATGCCAATGCGCCAGAATAACGGGGGACTAACTGCTGGAAGTAGCGGTAGGTTATTTCACTGACTTGAGCACCTCCCCAAACTTTAGGAACCCGTAGCGCCAATAAGGAGCGATCGCCCAGTCCCTGAAGTGCTTCTTTCAATGCTTCTGGATTTTCATCAATCTTGGAGGCTAGGGGGGCAACAGACTCCTGAAGATAAGATTCAGTAAGGTCTAACAGCGCTTGCTCATCCTCGCGATCGATTGCAACACCCTGGTTTTCTGTTGTCAATGACATCTGCTTGCATCCGATATGGATGGTTGAACTCCCTCATCCATACAGTATCGGGTTAGCGACGAGTGAGTCTACAACATTTATTAGCGATCGCTCACCCATTAATTTTCCTACGAATCCGTCCACAACAACCGAATGCGCTGGTCAAAACCACCTCGTTGGGCCCTTTTTCGTCGTTGTTCCGTTAAAATCGCTTCACGCTCAATTCCGCACAATGCCAAGACAGCATCGATCACTTCTTGCAAATCAGCTAGTTCGCTCAGTAACTTTTCCGGAGTAGCGGTTGCTGCTTCTTGTGCTTCTTCGATGAGTTTCTCACGCAACGCTTGACTAAATTCTGCCTCTGACATTGTTGTCACTTCGCACTGCTTTCCCGCTTGGCGAATAATTTCCGGGATGCGATCGCGCACGAGCTTATTATATTCTTGGCGCATCAAAATGCAATCTCAAATTACTTTACCTAAGCAAGAGGGGTAGCGAACGAGTAAGCCATTAAGATGAAACCAACACCAGCAAATGCACAGAAGATGAGAAGGAGTAATTGAGCAAACATATAACTTTGGAAGATTTCAGACATATATATCGGAATCAGGTAAAGATATAAGTTCATGTTGTCTTTCAACACGGCTCAAAACATCTGTCTTTTGTTTCAATTTGGGTGATCGTCATCTGTTTCCATTGGCTTGAGTATATTTACGCAGTGATGTCAGTTTAAACCCTTTAGCCGATTGAGAATGGTATTGCAGCGAACAATTTTAGGCGATCGCTTGCTCAAATCGCCTGTCCATCTCATACCACCTCACCTTGTTCCATAGTCATTCCCGTTTATTTCCGTAACTCAACCGGCTTTTTTTTCAGCTTTTCGCCAAGCGGCTTAACTTTAGTGATAAGTTCTATCAATCCCTGATAATTGGGAACCTGAGCGTTGGGCAAATATCCCGCTTCTGCGATTATCCTGGGAGAGGCAGAAGCTAGCGTTTTGCGGATTTGCTCCTGTTGGTATAGTTCTACTGTTGGCGCTACTAAAATCGAACCCGGAGGAACGGAGGCAGAGAAAATCACTCGGAACTCTGTTTGCTTAAAGTTTGAGCGGTAACCTTCAAAATCAGCTAAAGACAAAGCCCCAGCTACCACCTCTTTTTTATCAATCCATTGAAGAATAGTTCTTGGTGTGGGAGCAAGACGGACTTCAGATAGAGTGAGACCATAGAGATGGTAGAGAGGAAGATAATAGCCTGTTGCTGAACCGGGTTGACCTAATGCGATCGCTCTACCTTGAAGGTCAGTCAATTTTTGGATCGGGCTTTCCTGGCGCACTACCATTAGAAAACGTGTATTTGCAACTCCTTCTAGAGGAAAAAGCGGTGCATAATGTTCTTCAAAAATAGCAAGAGCCGCTAAACCGGGAGGAGCAAATACTAAAGACCAATTTCTCCGCTGAATCTGCTCTATAGCCCTAATTTCGTTAAACGTAGGTTCAAACTCTATAATAGTTTTAAGTTGAGCCGACAAATAATCGATTAAAGCAGAATATTGCTCAATCGAGCGCTCATCTTCGCTGTAACTGACTAGCCCAAGAGTTAATTTGCCGAGTTTGTCAGTTCCTGTTGGTTGACAAGCTACCAAAAATAAAAAAAACTGCCCCAGAAAGAGACGGCGTGAAAACATAGTTAAATAACACATTTTTTAAAATTTTACTATATTACAAAATTTCCCGGAATCAATTTCCTTATTATTGAATTAAATTATATTATTTGAATCTTTACAGAAATATAAATTTAGGAGTTGAGCGATGTTGGAAAATTTGAAGTTAGGAGCCAAACTCAATTTACTTTTGCTTGTAATTTTTCTTATCGTAATCACTAGTAGTGGCTTAACCCTATCAAAAATTTTAGAAAATAATGCTAAAAACAAAATAGCTTCTCAGGCATTCCTCTTGCTAGAAATGATAAATTCTGTCCGGAGCTATACAGACAATCAAGTCAATCCAGAATTAGCTGATCGATTAGAAACCGAGCAGTGGTTTCTACCAGAAACGGTGCCAGCTTACTCAGCCCGTGAAGTCTTTGAAAATTTACGAAAACATAAACAATACAATGATTTTTTTTATAAAGAGGCTACTTTAAACCCAACAAATTTACGAGATAAAGCAGACTCATTTGAAACCCAGTTAGTTAACGATTTTCAGAATCAAGCAAAGTTAAAAGAACTCACAGGATACCGTTCTCTTCCTAGCGGCGAGCTTTTTTATGTCGCTCGCCCTATTGTTGTTTCCGATGAAAGTTGTCTGCGCTGCCACAGTACTCCAGAGAAAGCTCCTAAAGGTCAAATCGCAACCTATGGTAGTGACAATGGTTTTGGGTGGAAACTCAATGAGATTATTGGTGCCCAACTTTTATTAGTACCTGCCAGTACAGTAATGAATGAAGCTCGGCATTTGCAATTATTAGTCATTGGCACTATTGCTGGTTTTTTTATGTTGGCAATGATT
Source organism: Cyanobacteriota bacterium (assembly GCA_040756535.1). Taxonomy (GTDB): domain Bacteria; phylum Cyanobacteriota; class Cyanobacteriia; order Cyanobacteriales; family Coleofasciculaceae; genus JBFLZA01. Next base: position 14,297 of record JBFLZA010000025.1, on the reverse strand, counting down.
CTTATTAATTTTTTCCTTAAATTCGCTATCACCAAGCCTCTCAGGAAGATGGCTCAATGGTCTAAGCAACTGAGTACTGGTACTACGATGGAAGAATACAAACATCCAAGTAATGACGAAATTGGTGTCCTAGCTGCCTCATTGAACAGATTGAAAATTAGCTTAGAAATGGCAATGAATCTACTAAATTCAGAATCAAAAGAGTAAATTGCCTGAAAAATAGAGGTCAGGAGTTCCGCTCGATTATCCAGTGTTAAGAGTTGCACTTGTAGGGATTAAGAGCGTAAGCGCTGCTGAAATTCTAAGGCTTGCTGCGAGTTAGAAATTTTTTGGGCCAACGCTTCTATGAATTGAGTTGCTGAAAGATTGGGATTTTGAGCAAGAGTGCGCTTACAAATAATAGAAGCAATTGGACCAATGTATTCTGCAAGTTCTTGTTGGCAACGTTCAATAAAGTCTGGAGCGAGTTGGGATTCAGTGGGTGGTGGTGTAGTAGGAGCCAAGGATGATATCGTGTCGGCAGTTGGAGTTGGTGTTTTAGAAGCTGCGGGTTGTGTGGTTGGATATTGCTGATATTGCTGCCCACGGGGGGAGGGATTTAACCGAAATTCCTCTGTTTCTTTACCAGGAGAACTGACTGGCTTTGTGGGCTGAGAATGGATTTTTGGAATGTAAGTATCGGCACTAATCTGTTCGAGTTGCTGCAAAATCTCTCTAGCGCTTTGAGGACGCTGATGGGGGAAACGTGCCATCATGCAATCAAGTAAGTCTGCTAGCTGAGGGGAAGCATTCAGAGCTGCATTATGCCAGTGCAATTCGTCAGTATAAGCGTTATAAAAGTTACTAGGGTCTTTGCAGGTGAGGAGATAGACAAAGGTACGACCTAAGGCAAAGAAATCAGATTGAGGTACAGCCTGACCGTTGATCTGCTCTGGTGGGGTATAACCGGCTGACATTACTCTTGTAATCTCGCCTGCACCTTGTTTTGTCACGTAGGTTGCTGTAACTTCTCTTGCTGTACCGAAATCAATTAACACCAACTGCCCATCCACTCTTAGCATGATATTGGATGGCTTAATATCCCGATGGAAAAAGTTTTGGTTGTGTACCTCCTGTAGGATAGTTAATAGCTGAATTAGCCATTGACGTGCGAGTTTCTGGTCGATGGGATTGCCTCGCTGTTGCAGATACTGCTCTAAATTCAACCCCTCAATTTTTTCCATGACCAGACAGTGCAATGGCTCTTGTCTGTTTCTGGGAAAGAAGAGGAAGTAAGCATTGGCTTCCACTCTAGGTATGCCATGATGCTTCAGTCGGTAAAGAACTTGAGCTTCTCGCTGGAAGAGTTCGACGTACTTGGGGTCGTTATTGGTCAGGATTTTCAAAACTTTGAGAGAATTATTGCGATTAGCTGATTGTTCAACATAGTCGCTCACTTCATAGGTTTTGCCAAAGCCACCACTTCCCATCTGCCGCATCACCCGATAGCGACCTTCTAGCAGTAGCTCAGAGCTACAACTGTTGCAAAATAGCTGAGTATCACTATTGTTTGGGTTTGGGCAGTTAGGATTAATACAAAGGCTCATTCGGATGGGTTGGTAGGATACTGACGCATTTTGATGCTATCTTTCACGATACTTTCTTCAGTCAAGCGATCGCTTCTTCAGGAAGGGAAGAGCCTGTTTCCCCTAAGAGGCTTCTAAGGTAGGGACTCGCTCTGTATAACATTCAATGTCCTATAGTAGTTGATTTATCAAGTTTAGAACTCCCATAAAAGGGAGGCTAGGGGTCACAGGTCAGGGAATTTTCAGTGCTGAGGCCATCGCGATGAGGCGATAACTCCTTATTTCCAAACGCCATACTTCACATTTTTATTGAACCTTTGTCTTAATGCCTAAGTCTATAGATATAAGAAAACCAACTGGTGAGGGAGAAACCTACAGGTGTCAGTCATACCCACCGAGGCGTCAAACCATGACCCTGCGGCTAAAGAGCCAGAAGCCGAACTCGAATTAGTACTACAGTGCCAACAGGGCAACCAGCAAAGTTTCCGCCAGCTGTATCGTCGCTATTGTGGGCGAGTGCGGTCAACCCTCTACCAGCTCTGTGGTGGTGAGGCTTTAGATGATTTAGTGCAAGAGGTTTTCCTTAGAGCTTGGAAAGGCTTGCCCCAACTCCGACAACCATCGCAATTTTCCACCTGGCTGTATCGCATTTGCTGGAATGTAGCATCAGATCGGCGGCGCAGTCTACAAAAGCAACGTTCTTTCCTATCAAAACTCAGGATTGCTCAAGAAGGACTGTCTATTAACCAATCCAAACACTCTCATGCTCCAGATTTGATGGAGTTGCACTATCAAGACATCATACAGCGAGGTCTACAAAAGCTGAGTTTTGAGCATCGGGCTGTACTGGTGTTGCATGACTTGGAGGATTTGCCGCAAAAAGAGGTGGCACAAATTTTGGGCATATCAGTGGGAACCGTTAAATCTCGTCTTTTTCATGCCCGAATATCCCTGCGGCGATATATCCAGCAACAAGGAGAAACGCTATGACTCAGATACCCCCTGATGACCAACAATGGCAAGAGTTTCTGCGTAAACATCACCCCACACCTCCTCCAGCCGCAGCTGACTTGGAAGAACAACTGATGAAAGCTGTTGCTGAGTCTCCTCAGCTCGATCTGCGGCTGTGGGCTTTGCCACCAGCACTTGTTGCTGGGTTACTGATGATACTCAGTTCTTACCGCTTCTTGATTCCTATACCAGAGCCATCTAACGCTGTGAGTATAGAAGCTTTTTTCCAAGATAACTGGAATGAGGTGATGAAAGAAACCCCCTCCAGTTTGCCAAATAACAATAATGTTGCACCGACTGATTGGCGGTTAGAGGCAAAAGTCGCACATTGAGGAGAATACAGGAGTCAGAATACAGGAGTCAGAATACGTTTAGACGGGGATTCCCACTCCGCCCTCGCCGTGAACCGCCTCAAAGCAGGGGCTTCTAACCCTCCTGGATTCATCCGTTGAAGTCAGAGTCTCCTGACTCCTGACTCCTGACTTCTGAATTCTTGCTGGTGAGCATCTGTTCTTCGCTAAAAAGGGAGTGGGGGGCTGTGAATGATCAATCGTTTTTTATTATTCTTCATCATTCACCAATTTGAGGGGTCTACCCCACTAGAGAGAAGGAATAAGGTAATTCTCATGTGGTCACGTCATGTTTTTCTGTCGTCCGTGCTTCTACTTGTTTTTGGAGGTGCGATCGCTCTAGTTAAACCAAGCTCCTTTTTCTCCCAAAGTATGGCACAAAACTTAGGGGAACAAAAACCTGAGGTACAGGGTGAACTCAAGTTCATGGCTCAGCTCAACCTCACTCAGGAGCAACAGCAAAAGCTACGGAGGATTCACACTCTATATAAAGACAAAATATTCCAACGCAAGCAGGCAGTGCGTCAAGCGACTCAAGAGTTACGCAGCCTCATGGTAGGCACTGCTTCATCTGAAGAAATCCGCGCTAAATTTCAAGAAGTGCAAACGCTGCGGCAACAGCTAGAAGATGTCAGCCTTGAAAGTATGCTGGCGATGCGAGAGGTGTTCACGCCAACTCAACGCAATCAGTTTGCCCGACTGATGGAACAACAAGGGAAAATTTCTTACCAAAAAGTTGGGTCTAAAGCCCTGTCCTTCTAGGACGGCTTTGGCTTTTCTTCCTTGAGTTTATCAATCCAATCTTCAATGAGTTGAGTCATCGTCTTTTCTCTGCTCTCGGCTATTCTCCTCAGTTTCTGTAATCTACTTGGAGATATCCGCACGCTAAGCCTTTCTTTTTCATTTGGCTACCCAACTGCTACCCAATTAGGGTATCATGCAGTCATGAAAACTCTGAAGTTCAAGCTCTACAGCCACAAGCGAAATAGATATCTCAAGCAATCTATTAACGCTGCTGGGGTTATCTATAATCATTGCATCGCCCTTCACAAACGGTACTACCGGATGTGGGGTAAGCATTTGAACTGTGCGAGGCTTCAGAAGCACATTGCTAAACTGCGGAAACGTAATTCGTTCTGGCAGTTGGTAGGCTCTCAGGCTGTGCAGAATATCTGCCAACGCATTGAGAAAGCGTATCAACTGTTTTTTAAGCACCAGAAGAAGGGGGTTAGACAGCCAGGATTTAAGAAGGTCAAGAAATACAAGTCTTTCACCCTCAAACAAGCTGGATATAAATTCCTGGGTGGCAATCGAATCAAGATTGGGAATCGGGTTTATCAATACTGGAATTCTAGAGAAATAGAGGGAATAGTCAAGACTCTGACCATTAAGCGAACTCCATTGGGTGAGTTGTTTCTGGTTATTGTGGTTGATACTTGCTCAACACCCGAAGTCAAGTTCGAGACAGGTAAAATTGCTGGATTTGACTTTGGCTTGAAAACATTTCTCACTTGCTCTGACGGCTCCAAGATTGAGTCGCCTCAGTTCCTCAAAGCTTCTCTTAATGATATCCGAAAAGCATCGAAGCAGCACTCCAAAAAACTCAAAGGTTCAGCTAATCGGGAGCGAGCAAGGAAACACCTTGTTCGCCAGCACGAAAAAGTCTCCAATCGAAGACGTGATTGGTTTTGGAAGCTGGCCCATGAGCTGACAAATAAGTTTGATGTGCTGTGTTTCGAGACGTTGAACCTGAAAGGAATGCAACGTCTGTGGGGACGTAAGGTTAATGATTTGGCGTTGGGGGATTTTCTCCAAATTCTAGAGTGGGTTGCGTCATCGAAAGGGAAGCGAGTTATCTACATTGACCGTTGGTATCCGTCCACTAAAACCTGCTCTTGTTGTGGTCACGTTCTTAATGAATTAGATAGACCTTTCGACAAGGAGATGGCGTTGCCCATCCTGCCATCAAGTCAATGATAGAGACGAGAATGCCGCTATAAATATTTGTGCAGTTGGGGCATCGACTGTTCAGTTAGGTGATGTCAGACAGTCCTAGACTGCAATCACTGCTTGACCTGAGAATCCCCATGCCTTCCGGCTGGGGAGTATGTCAAACTCGGATGGAGCGTTAAAGAGGGCTGTAGTCTTGAGGTTCATCTACCTACATGGTTTTGCTTCGTCGCCAAAGTCAGCAAAAGCCGTATATTTACGGGATTGTTTTGCAGGTTGTAATATTTCTTTGGAGGTTCCTGACCTCAACCAGGGGGACTTTTCCCACTTAACGATCGCACGTCAGATTGCTCAAGTTGAGTCTTTATTTCCCCCCGATGGGACGCCAGTTACCTTAGTCGGTTCTAGTTTAGGGGGTTTAACCTCGGCTTGGTTAGGACAACGGCATTCTCAAGTTCAGCGCCTTGTCCTGTTAGCACCGGCGTTTGGGTTTCTCTCGCATTGGTTATCGAAACTGGGAGACGAACAGATTCGTCAGTGGCAGACATCAGGATATCTGTCGGTTTATCACTATGGAGAAATGCGATCGCTTCCCCTCCATTACAAGTTTGTGGAAGATGCCCGTCAGTATCAAGAAATGCAGCTAACACGACCTATACCCACCCTGATTTTGCACGGACGGCAAGATGAAGTAATACCCATTGCCGCCAGTCGTGACTATGTGAGTGTACGCCCTTGGGTACAACTCATTGAACTCGATAGCGACCACGGTTTAATGGACGTAATGCCGAAAATTTGGGATGCAATTCAGCTGTTTTGTCAGTTATCTTGATTTTTATCAAGGCTATATGAGGCACCGTCAAAGGTGTAGAAAAAACCACAGATGCACATAGATAAACACAGATAATATTTGATTCGTATACTTCCAGCGTTTATCTGAATCACTAATGACCAATGACCAATGACCAATGACTAATGATTAATAGAATCTGCCCCCGTAGCAATTAGACGCCGAAATAAGTTTTCTGTCCAGCCCGTTTCTTGTAGAACAGCGGCTGCACTGACTTCCACATATGCTTGCTCAATAAAAGCTAAATCAATCATGCATACTCGACCAAGGGCATCCCGTAGCCCTTCATCTTTACCATCTCTTTTTATGAGGTTACCCACTTCCCGTACCACAGTTGCCATCGCTGGGACAACGTGTTGAGGGAGGATACCCACCTGTACATGTACTAAACCAATTCGCCAACGACGGTCAGCATAAGCATCTCCCCAATCATCAATACCTGTAAACATTTCGTGAAACCATTGAATAAAGGTTCCATGGAGTCGATGAAGACGCCCTTCTTTAGCGTACAGAATTTCATTCATTTCTGGATCGCGGCTTAAGTAGGCATAGAAATGCTCTGCCATTTCTGGAGCAATTTGTTTACCCCAATCTGCCTGGGATTTTAAAATGGTTTCATCTTCATTGGTAAAATTAATTCTAGTTTTTAGTGTACTTATAAATTCATGAGGGTCTAAAACCATAATGTTCTCCTTTCTATAGGAATTGATTTGAGTAGAGCTTAATTTAGCAACTTTAAGTTCTATCCAATTTTTCAATCTATTCAAAATTTCAGAGGATATTAATAAAATCCGGATAAGTTGAAGTAGTTTTAAAAACGTAATACAGGTTGTGTGGAATTTCTGGGATGTAATACAATGTCATCAGGGCAATGCAGGTTGCGTCAGCATTCAACTCAAGGGAAAGGATTTTTGTTTGGGATAAAAGAAAAACGAGTGCAAGTTAGGCTTTAATGAAACTTAAAGGCTGGGGGAGATAGGGTATGAAATCAACCACCACACACGCACTTAAAGAGTGGGCAGTTGCTGTTAATGCCTTAGAGCAAGGCAAAACCATTATGCTCCTACGCAAAGGCGGCATCAAGGAAGAGGGCAACCGTTTCACAGTAGCTCACAATCAAGTTTTGCTGTACCCTACCTATGAGCATCAACAGCCTCACTTGCTCAAAGCCGAGTACGCTCCTCAGGTAACGCCCGTAACCTCCGGCTGGCATCCAGAAACAGTTCGGATTGGTAGCTGGGCAGAGGTTACTGATATTTTGCTAATTAGTGAAGAGTCAGCAGTTACTGCGCTGCTCCCCTATCATATCTGGAATGAGCAATTTGTTTGCGATCGCCTGCGTTGGAAACCCCGCCAATCTCTATTTATCCTGTTACTGCGAACTTACCAACTACCCCAACCCCAATTCATCCCCTATCGTCCCGAATACGGCGGTTGTCGGTCATGGATCGATTTAGCTGAACCTATCTCAATTGAGGGTGTCGTACCTGTTTTAGATGATACTACCTACAGGGAGCAGGTGGGCCAAATTCGCAACTTGCTTGCAGCATCAGGACACCCCGACTTAACCCAAAATCCTGTGTCTTCCTGAATTTGTTGAAAACCTTAAAGATAACCAAAAAGAGCAAGCTCTTGTTTAGCAATTTCCTCAGCTTTTTGAATTTCTTGAGGATTGCGTTTTTTATAGATGCCAACAGAACGGGGATGAGCTTGTTGGAATTGCTTGCGAAGCTGAGCATTCATTTTTGCTCCTAAGTGTTCAACAATCATTTCCCCATATTCAAGACTATCATTCACCAAGTCTTCATACTTGATTAACAAGACACGACCACTTGCGACTACCTCAGGGCGAGAAAAGAAATTGTGACAGCGACTAACAATCTCTTTCCACATCCAGATAGTTCTTACATAAGGGGTGCAGGCAAGAAACTCTTCTTCTTTACCCTCCTCAACCCACCAAGGAATATAGCGTTGATCGTATTGATGACCTAGAAAAATCTCTAATGTGTTTAGAGACATTAACTTTTCATCAGCAAGGACGTTATAAGTTCGGACATTAGAGTCCGCACAATCTCTTCCATCTCTATAAATGTAAATAATTTGACTGTCTGGAAGTGCATGATACGTAAATTCTGGAGCAAAGCTTAAATATGGCTCCTTATAAATCAGATGTTCTATTCTACGATTCTGACGTAAAGCCTGAAATAATTCTTGGATATCCATATACCCATTTATATATTTTTGAATCGCTAGAAGTCGGGAATAAATTTTCCCATCATTGGCATATCTTTCTAAAGAAGTCTCAAATCCTAGCTGAAGAGCATTATAAATAGTAGGAGGTAAGGGATGATTAACAATATGGGGGATACAGACTGGGATTAGGAGTTCATTAATGCATTCAGAATAGGGTAAAGCATTTAGAGCGTTGATTAAAAATGTTGTTCCCGATCTAGGACAACCCATAACTATACAATATTTAACTGTCATTGCTCAATCTGTAGTTTTATCGTTAGTGAAACAAGCGACGGTAATTGAGGCGATATTGAAGTTCAGTTGGTCGCTTCCCTATGGGTTTAGCGGGTACTCCAGCAACAATTGTAAAGGGAGGAACACTTTTAGTAACTACGGCCCCAGCAGCTACGGCGCATCCTTTACCTAGCGTTACTCCAGGTAAAATCATGGCTCGTGTTCCAATAAAAACATAATCTTCAATATACACCGGACGAGTACGACCTGTAAAATTGCAACATTGCAAGTCATGATCGGCAGTCAATATGCATACTTCAGCCGAAATAGAAACATTTTCACCAATGGTGATACCACCTCGATTATCTAAGCGGCATTTTTGGTTAATAACGCTGTTCTTTCCCAATTTTAAGTTTTTTCTGGTGTCAAACCAAGCTTCCATAAAAATAACGCTATCTGAATCAATCTCAAACTTAAGAAATTTACGATAAAAATTTAGACGAAGAAAACCTAATGGAATCTGATTAATGAGATGGTTGGTCAAATATAAAAGTCCCTCGGATAAAACTTGCTTTGTTTTATCTTTGAAATATTGAAAGTTTAGACCAAGCATTAGTTAGATCTACCGGGTGAAAAGCGATTTATGAGATAGGGAAATCCAATTAAATTTGGCTGTCGAATCAGTTCAGTTACCTGATTAAATAAATACAATAAATCTTTTTTTTCGTTGAGTTTCTCGTTTATTTTTTCCGCACCAAATAAGTGTTTCCATTCCCTGGCTCCCTCTTCTCTACCGATATGAAGCATTGTGGCACTCTTATTGTCAGGGTAACAGCGAAAATACCCCAAATAGTCATTGAGTTTTAGGAATTTACCGTATTTATAAAGACGACCGAAAAACTCTAAATCAATAGCAAACTGAAGATTGGCATTCAACAAGCCTGCTTTTTCCATGACAGCACGTTGCCAAAAGGCTGTTTCTGAACAGACATTAAAAACACAAGTTTTAGGGTCAAAGGGAGGTAAACGGCACCAGCCTGTTACCGCTCCAGCTTCATTGATTAAAATTCTATTTCCATGAACAACTATATAATCAGGGTACGAATGAAAAGCTTTGACAATCTTATGAAAAGTTCCTTTGACATAGACATCATCGCTGTTAATCCACCCCAAAATCTGACCGCTACTTTTTTCTAAGCCTTGATTAATGGCATCAGATTGACCGCTATCTTTTTGAGAATGCCAGTAAGATAAATATTTTTCGTATTTTTTAATAATTTCAATAGAATTATCGGTACTGCCGCCATCAATGATAATGTACTCAAGGTTAGGATAACCCTGTAATAAAACGGAGCGAATGGTTGCCTCCAGAAATTTTCCTTGATTGTAACTGGGAGTAACGATGCTAAGACGAGGCCAATCAGAACCATTCGGCATCTTCTTCGGCAATGGTTTATAGGATTTTGTCCAAGGCCATCCTATTGTACCTTGTGGTGCTGGTGGCAAGTCTTTGAGGGTGAGAGCAGTAGTCATTGCTGAGACTTAAGAGGAGAAGATTGCCTTGAATTGCGATCGCACGCTTGGGTCACATGGTACAACCATTAGCAGCCTTATTGAGTGATCGCTCCTGGCGTTGCCAAAATAGAGGTTAATGTCCAACCCTGAATTGCGATCGCATAATTACGCCAAGATAACTGAAGCTACAATAGTTTAGCCTCAGATCAAACAGTAACTCAGAATCCTGCGATCGATCAAACCGTTGCCTGAATCTAAGCGTTTATGCAAAATGCCTGTGAGGAGTACTTTCTGGAAAGACAGTCAATGAATCGCTTGAGAATTTTGCTGATCTCTTCAGTACTACCACGAGATACTGTCGGAGGTGAGTTGGTTCTTTACAGGCATTTTTCACAATTTCCCGGTTTGAGTCTTGCGATTGCCACGAATGATTGCCAAGGTTTGCTTGCTGAACACATTATCCCAATTCAACCCAACCGGCTAATCACTCGACTGGCAAAAACAAGGTTTGCTAAATGGGTTCAAGATATTTTTCAGTGCTTCAATACTTTCCATGACACCCGTAAACTTCGGCACTATATCAAAACTCAAAAACCTGACCTTATTCTCACAGTTGCTCACTATGAATTCTGCTGGCTAGCTCAACAATTTTCTCAAGAGTTTAATATTCCATTGGTTACCTTTTTTCATGATTGGTGGCCTGACATGGCTTATGTCCATACCTTTGCACGGAAAATTTTGACCCGGCGATTCAAACGATTGTATCAGCAAAGCCAGCTTGTATTCTGTGTTAATGAAGAACTCCAACAGGCGTTAGGAAGCCATCCAAATGTACAGATTCTGTTTCCTATTCCCAATCAATTCATAAAAGAAGAATCTCCTGGCGTTAAAGACAATGTCTTTACCGTCACTTATGCAGGAACACTCTCCGGCATCTATGCACCCATGATGCAAGACTTGTGTCAATTGTGCCAGGACATTCCGAAAATTCAACTAAAATTATTTGGCCCTCCGCTAGATTGGCCAGAATTACTCGTACAACAGGTCAAAACGCATGGAATCTACGGCGGTTTTATTTCAAGAGAGGTGTTAATCGATGAACTGAGGAAAGCAAAAGCTTTGTTAGTTGCGATGTCTTTCAACCCACAAGACAAGATGCGGATGCATACCAGCTTCCCTTCTAAAATTATAGAATATTGCCAGTTTGGAAAGCCGATTATGATTTGGGGCCCAGACTATAGTTCTGCTGTTCGCTGGGGACATAAGTATCAGTCGGCATTAGTCGTAACATCTCCTTCGGCACAGACTTTACTGAAAGCAATTGAAGAATTAGCCGCACAACCGGAGGAACAAATACGACTTGGCAACAAAGCTTTAGAAATGGCACGGGAGATGTTTAATCCTGACAAAATTCAACAGCAATTCGTGGAAAGTATTTACCAATTTGCTGCTACAAATTTGAAACAAAAAATTTAGATGTAGAGCCAGGGATTGCCAGATGTTACCCAAAACGGTTAATGAGTCAATAGATAAACTATTATTAATTTTTTTTCAAAAACTACCTTTTCGCTTAATTAACAGATTTCTTTGGTTATTTCATAGAAATCCGAGCCTGGGAGATAAGTGGGGTTACTCCATTAGAAAATTTCATTATTATGAACCTTTTCCTAATTTTTTCCAGATTACAAAAGATAGGGTTCTAAAAAGACGAGTATCAACGGCGATAGAGTGGAATTTAGAAAATCAATTGGGTTGGATCAAAAAGCTGAAACAATATAGCCCAGAAATAAAAGCGATAAGAGACAATCAAGAATTTGATTTTTTTAATGATTTCTACTTAGAACTAGATGCTGCTATTTACTACGCGATTCTTAGGGAAATAAAACCTCAGCGTATTATAGAGATTGGCTGTGGATATTCCACTCAAATCGCCTCCCTAGCTCTTGCCAGAAATCAGCAAGAGGGACATGAGGTAAAAATTATCTGTATCGAACCCTATCCTCAGTCCCAGCTAACAGAAGCCAAGCTTGACATTCAACTCATCCAAGAGCAGGTCGAAAATATCGATTTGCAGATTTTTGAGCAGTTAAGTGCTGGTGACATCTTGTTTATTGATTCAACCCATACGGTTAAATTTGGCAGTGATGTATGCCGAGAAATTCTGGAAATTTTACCCGTTATTTCCAGTGGGGTTTGGATTCACTTCCATGACATATTCTTTCCCTACGATTACCCACCCCAATGGCTGATTGAGGAGCGTCGGGCTTGGAGTGAGCAATATATGCTAGAGGCATTTCTGGCTTACAATCCTCATTTTGAGGTAGTTTTAGCAAATCATTGGCTGTCTGTAGACTACTCCCAGGAAGTCGCTGAAATTTGGCCGGGAGTTCTAGATTGGAAAGATATTTATCACCATTGTGGTAGTCTATGGCTCCGCAAAAAGTAGCGTTGCTCAAATCTTCAATGCCAACCGTTTCCATTATTACTCCACTGCATAACAAAGGCGAATATATTGCCGCAACCATTCAGTCAGTCCTCTGCCAAACCTACTTGGATTGGGAGATGCTTGTGGTAGAAAATGGTTCGACAGATAATAGTTGGGAAAAAGCTCAGCAATTTCAAGATTCACGCATTCGTCTTTTGCGATCGCAAAAACAGGGGCCAGGAGTAGCGCGTAATTATGGACTTAACTTCGCTACAGGGGAATGGATTCTGTTTTTGGATGCTGATGACTTACTCAAACCAGACTACTTAGAGCAACAGTTAATCGCCGCATCTCAACATCCCCAAGCTGAAATTATTGCCTGTAGCTGGCAAGAATTTACCGATAAGAATTCAGCAGTTAGAGTCCTCAAGCAGCCACCGGGTTTCGGACAACCGATTCAGGTACTGCGGGATGCTGCGATCGCATATGCGCCTTGGGCTGTTCATTCGGCTATTGTTAAACGCTCTATTATATCGCCTGATTGCTATTGGCCTGAGCAACTGGATCAATATTTAGCAGAAGATATTGCGTTTTGGTTTAGCTTAATCAGCAAATGTACCGTTGCCTACGGGCATAGTCAAGGAGCCTTGTATCGGATGCAGACTCCCCAGTGGCGCAACCAATGCTCTAATGTCCAGAAGTGGTTTCAAGGCGTTCATGCAGCGATTCAAGTCAATCTTCAGACTGGTCAAAACCGGAAATATTCCTACACACCGGGGCAATGTGAGAGTTTGATGACGGCTTACACAGCAATTTATTTGATGGCTAGACGGCAGAAATTAATAAATATAGAGCAGCAGGCACTATCCATCGCATCTGATTGGTTAAAGGAGTATTTTCTGGTAGCCAAAAAACCCAGAATACCAATGCTCGTTCGTCGTCTTTTGGGACTCAAACTGTTTTTGGGTTTAACCCGAAGGTAGAGAGTAAATCTCTGGCAAAAATGCTAATTTTTGATTTTTAACCACAGATGCACACAGATGGATTGGATCGTATTAATCGACTTTTAAAACAGGTCTAGCGATCGCACTCTACATACAGAGGGTGCGGCGGGACGCACCCTACTATCTTTACCAGATACGGTTGCGACTGGCGGTTCGCTGTTCCGTCTGCATCCGATTAACATCACTCAAAAATTCCTTGGTTTCCTCCACCAAGTTACTGAGGCGCTCACAGTTGGGACTCTCGCAAACTTGATTGCTGGGCTGTCTAGCAAATCGGCGTGGCCCCGTCGGTACAGCCGCATTACAGCAAGTCTCAGAGGCTTCTTCGAGTTGTTGGTCAAGGCGTTCTGCTTGGTCGAGAATTGCCGGCTTGAGTTTGCCGTCACCTCTAAAGATAGGTGCGGTATTGTTCCAAATGTTCGCCCCCGTGATATCCGATTGGTTGCCTGCTGCTGGGTTACCCGCATTAGCAGGGTCGGTGAGCAACCCGCTACTAACCAGGGATGTCCCAATAGCCACCCAACCCATCCATTTTCTTTTCTTCATGCTTGTTCCTCCCATCTGCATCCTTAAAACTTAAATGCAAAACCGGTGCCTAAGACAAATCGAGGCCCATCACCAGCACCAACGAGATCCCGTACCGCAGGTGTAATCACCAGAGGGATGTTTTTAAAGGGTGCAACTGAAAGTCCCACGCCCAAATCTTGTCCACTCCACTCTGTAATTAAACTGACGGGTTCAGCCACGCGGAGGGCGACGTTACCAAAAACGTTGACGCCATTAGAATCATTGGCTACAGCATTCTCAGTGCGGAACTGTCCGTTTCCGACTCCGGCAGTAACGGCGACTCGACTAAAGAGTGAGTTGATGTTTTCTCGCGTCCGGAAAACTTTGGTTGCCACTCCATACAGGGAGTTTTCAAAGTCATTACGCCCGCCAATGTTGGCAAAGCCGTTCCAACCCGCCGCAACTGCCAAATCCGGGGCAAGCTGGCGATGCACTTTAGCGTTAAAACCTCCAGCCCCAAAGTCCCGACTTCCTCCGAAGCTTGCTGCGGTATAAGAGAGCTCAACACCCACGGCTTTACGGGCATCTCCTAAACCGATGCCAATTCCTAAGCCGCCATCACTCACGTTATCGTATCGGGTTCGCTGTTGGAAC
>JBFLZA010000024.1:0-27042 GCA_040756535.1 Cyanobacteriota bacterium | reverse complement strand
GGCCACCCCCAAAGAATCGCCCGTTACTATCTTGACCGAAAGCTTCTTTAATGAACTCATCAGGGTCAAGGGTGAGTTTGTTGGTTCTCAAAGAACCAATCACGACTTCTAATTCTTCGTCTTCGTCGTGGACAATACCGTAAACAACCGCTGTATGGACGTTTTCTTCCGTCACCAAAAAGTCGGCAGCTTGAGGGATGGCATCCCGGTCATCGTAGCGGAGATAACCCACACCAGCGATAGAAAAGTTATTCTGTACGAAGCGATTTTTAAGCGATCGCTCAATGACATCCATCACCCGACGCGATCGAGCTGTTTGTAGAACAGCATTTAGCAGTTGTGTATCATAGAACCGACTGAGATAGCCCGCTGCCAGAAAATCTTCTTCCTGAGCCTGCATGAGCCGATTCGTATCTGATCGCAAACCGTGCATCAAGGCTGTAGCACACTTAGTGTGTTCGCTGATGCTGCTATCGAGTTTCAGCAAACCCGATTGAAGATATTGGGTTAAAATCGTTGCGGTCGCTCGGGTTTGAGGTCGCAGATCGATAAACTCGGCGTTCAGCTCTCCTTGCGTCCTGTGATGGTCAATAACCACTGCAATCGGCAAACCGGATTGCTTGACTAGAGGCATTAGTTGGCTGGTCGTTCCCTGATTATCGATTAGCACACAACCCTGATATATGGATAAATCTCGCTCTTTCAAGCTTTGCACCGCCCAGCGTTTTGCCGGTAAACCCGTTAGCTTGACCAAGGCAATATTTTCCTGGTGAGAGAGGGTACCCGCATAAACAATGTCGCATTGGATGTTGTGCTGTTGGGCAATTAGCTGGTACGCCCAAGCACTAGAGAGAGCATCTGGGTCGGGGAAATCTTGGATAACGATGAGCTGGCGTTCGCCGCGATGGCGCTCTAAGGCCTGTCGCAGCTCTGCTATCTTCGGTTCGGATGAGGCTTCTAGCCACCGCTTCTCACGAGCATTACTGATGGGGCTACTGCCCTTTTTTGTAGAAACTTGTTGCTGCTCGGGTTCAACAGCAACTGAATCAGGGTCAGTTGCAGGAGCTTGAAATGAGTCATTCACAGACGTGAGCGAGTTCGATGGCATGTCAGGGTTAGTAATGTGAGCAGGGGTATTGCCAGCACCGCATTAATCGTAATTTTATAGGGCGGTTAGCTGTTATATTATCTTGGTGAGCTATTCACTTCTATTTTCGCAAATCAACCTGTCAGACAGAGTCTGTTTTGCGGGGGATTTTTCCGGCATTGACGCATGTCAGTCGGTTTTAGGTTATTGTGTATATCTACACTAAGATAGAAGTCAAATCCCAATCACATACTTTCTCCATTCTTGATGCAGTCCACCTTTGACATGTTTAGCCACCTCAAAGTGCAAGCTACTGTAAGGCTTGCGGGGGTGATGCCTGAGTATCATATTCGCTTCTTTAGGCGTGCGATTACCTTTTTTAACATTGCAGCGCACACAGGCTGTAACAATATTTTCCCAAGAATCACCCCCACTCCGAGAACGGGGGATAACATGATCTAGGGTTAAATCGTCACCTGTGTAACCACAGTATTGACAGCTGTGACCATCACGGTGCAGTATATTACGGCGAGTCAGAGGAATTTCTTTGTAAGGAACTCGAACGTAATGAAGCAGCCGTATAACGGTAGGGAGCGGAAACTCTGAGTAGACGTATTTGCCGTTGTGTTCGACCTGCTCCGCTTTCCCTTTAATCAACAAAACAACCGCTCGTCGCCAGTTGGTGATGTTGAGCGGTTCGTAGGAGGCGTTCAACACCAAAACCTTGCTCATTGGTGATCCCAATTTGTGAGAATGTTTTTCCAGATAGTAACATAGGTCTCAAAGACCGGTAACAGGGATTATTTTCTACGCAGGGGGTAAATTCTCTTCATCCGGTTCTTTTGGCCCCAAGAGCCAATAGGTAACCATCTCTCCCTTACCTTTGACCTGAATCGGGCTTCGCTCCTCAAACTGATAGCGATCGCGCAAGTGTTCGTAGGTGGTTGCAGAAACCTGAATATAACCCGGCAAGCCTTGAGATTCCATGCGGGAAGCGATATTGACTGTATCCCCCCAAAGGTCATAGCTAAATTTTTTGATCCCAATGACACCAGCGACGACGGGTCCTGAGTTGAGACCAATTCTGAGGCGGAAGGTTTTTCCTATCTCGGCGTTCAATTGGATAATGGTATCTTGCATATCCAGTGCCATTTTCGCGATCGCTTCTGCATGATCCGGACGGGGTGTTGGCAAACCCGCAACTGCCATATAAGCATCACCAATAGTCTTGATTTTCTCTACCCCATGCTGAACCGCCAATTGGTCAAACGTCTCGAAAATTTTATTGAGAATGTTCACCAGCTCCGTCGGAGAAGTGTGAGCAGAAAACTTAGTAAAGTCAACCAGATCAGCAAACATTACCGTTACTTCTTCAAAACTTTCGGCGATCGTGCGCTCATGCCGCTTCAAACGCTCGGCAATGGGTTGAGGCAAGATGTTGAGGAGTAAGAGTTCTGCTCTTTTCCGGGCGCGGCGTAGAGCCACTTCAGAGTTTTTGCGTTCTGTAACATCAATGACACTGCCCTCGTAGTAAAGCAGAGCACCATCTACCTCCCTGACCGGGCGTATATTTTCTGAAACCCAAATAATTTTGCCATCTTGGCGATAAACCTGAGACTCAAAGTCCGATATTGTCGATTCTATATGAGAGAGAACCGATAAATCGTCGCGACGCGTGGGTTCGACATACAGTTGCTCCCAGATATTGGTGACTTGAGCCATCAGTTCTTCTGGCGAGGAGTAGCCGTAAATTCTGGCTAGCGCAGGATTAGCAGTGATATATTTCCCTTCAAAAGTAACCTGAAAAATCCCTTCCGTCGCATTTTCAAAAATCGTGCGATATTTCTCCTCCGCTTGCTGCAACTGGGCATTTTGTTCTTGTAATTGCTTTTGTAAGTTCCGGATCATGAGGTGAGTTTTGACTCTCGCTCTGACTTCTTCCTGCTGTACTGGCTTAATCACATAATCTACGGCACCCAGACTGAACCCTGTAACCTTATCCACAGTCTCGGAAAGGGCGGTCATAAAAATCACAGGAATATCTTTCGTTGATTCATTGGCTTTCAGGCGGCGACAGGTTTCAAATCCATCAATTCCTGGCATCATCACATCTAACAAGATGAGATCGGGGTGAGCGTATTCAACTTTTTGAATCGCACTCTCCCCATCTTGAGCCACTAAGACTTTGAACCCTGAATCGGTTAAAAAGTCAAATAATACCCCTAAATTAGTCGGTTTATCATCGACTATGACAATGACACCGTTGTTATTTTCATCATTTGTTTTAGTCATTATTCATTAGTTATTTGTTAGCGTCTATTAGTAAAATATTCTTATTTTCTACTAGGTGAAGTAAAACTACTAATAGAGAAGAATTAATTCAGGGGGATAACAATAAAATACAACGAAGCAATAGTCTTATAAAAGCTGTTGCTCTTATCTGGGGCAAAAGCCTAGGCTGCCAGCGTTTGACAAGGGGACAAAAATAGCGCGATCGCGTCCCAACTGTTTCGCCTGATAAAGGCCTCGATCCGCCGCATCGATCAGGGCTTCTGGAGAGCCTTGATACCAGGGAATGGTACAAGAAACGCCCAAACTGAGAGTCACACACTTGTTGATTGGGGATTTCGGATGAGGGATACACAAGGCCCTAACGGCTGAGTGAACTTCTTCGGCAACTTGAAGGGCTCCTTCCCCAGGAGTATTGGGTAGAATCACAGCAAATTCTTCTCCTCCATAACGAGCCACTAAATCAGCCGGACGTTTAACAGCGCTCTTCATGGCTTGTGCAACCTGATATAAACATTCATCTCCTGCTTGATGCCCCTTACTGTCGTTGTAGAGCTTGAAAAAATCGATATCACATAGCAGCAACGACAGGGGTAACTGCTCCCTCACCAAAATCAGCCATATTTTTTTCAAGTATTCATCAAACCGGCGGCGATTTGCGAGTTGAGTTAAGGCGTCTAACGTCACCAAGCGGTGCAGTTCTTGGTTGGCTTTCTGGAGTGCAGCTTCGGCTTGCTGACGCTGCTGAATTTCCCGTTGCAGTTGTGTATTTTGTACCTGAAGGCTGTGTTTCAACTTTTGGATGGTTAAATGAGTAGTGACACGGGCAAGAATAATTTCTTTCTGACTGGGTTTGATGATGTAATCCACTGCTCCCAGTTGAAACCCTTTGACGACTACTGCGGTTTGAGACAGAGCCGTCATAAAAATTACCGGAATGTCTTTGGTGGACTCATTCGCTTTTAAGCGGCGACAGGTTTCAAACCCATCCATTCCAGGCATAATGATATCCAAAAAAATTACATCGGGGCTGTCAAATTGAGCGATATGAATGGCTCTTTCGCCATCCTGTGCGATTAAGACGATAAAACCCGAATCCCGCAAAAACTCACAAACCACCTCTAAATTGCTCGGACTGTCATCAACAATAAGAATGGTTCCTTTATCAGTCTGTTCAACACTCATGCCTTTCCTGTAGATACTTTCTCACATATTCCAGAATTTGTTTTTCCTGAAAGCCTTTGGCTAATTGACGTAGCTGTTTAGCAAAAGGCACAAATTGTTGATCCAACTGTTCGAGTCTTGTTGATTGCTGCTGAATACCCCTGATATCCCCCATCATGGCTAGTTCATAGAGAGCAGCTAGTTCTTCAGGCGGTGGAGGGACTATAGCGGTCTGAGGTGCAAGGTCTTTTAGCGGGGGTGTTTGTGTAGTATGAGTGTAGTTCGTAGCGGCGTGAAGACGTGAATTGTTATTTTCATCCTCTATTCTTTTTACTGCCCTCTGGGATGCTGCGATCGCGGTTACATCCTTTTGTTCGTAAACCCATTCCAACCCTAGATGCTGCCGGAGTTGCACAAACAGTTTTTGCGCCTGCACGGGCTTGGAGATAAAACCATCACAACCTGCGGCTAAACACTTCTCACAGGTTTCATCAAGCGCACTCGCTGACGTGGCAATGACGATAACCTTGTTCAAGCTAGGTATCTGTCGCAACCGCTTCACCACTTCAAAGCCATCCATTTTCGGCATGATCATGTCCAGCAGAATGACATCAGGATTGAGATGAACTGCCTGATTCAAACAATCTTGACCATCGGTTGCTTCCACGACTTCAAATCCCAAAGGCTCTAAAAGGTCAACCAAAACAGAGCGATTTTCCCATTTATCGTCTACCACGAGGATGCTGTACTTTTCTTCTTTTAACCCAATAATGCTTCCTTCATCAGCCTTGGCAACTGCAATCGGCTCTGATACGGCGGGTAAATCTAAATCCAGCCAAAAAACGCTGCCTTTACCCAAACGACTTTCTACATGGAGTTCACCACCCATTAGCTGAACTAATTTTCGGCTGATTGCCAGTCCTAGCCCCGTACCTTCCACTCGACGGTGCGGGTCTCCGATTTGATGGAAGGGTAAAAAAATTTCTGACAATTGATCGGCTGGCATACCGATACCTGTGTCTTCAACAACAAAGCGCATTTTTTGAGTTGGAAATTGGGAAGAAGACACGGCAATGGGGAGATGGGGCGATGTGGAGAGATGGAAGCCAGAATTCTGTATGTTCCTATGTCCTCTGTCTACAGTGTCCTGTGTTTTCGCCTGGGTAACATAACCGACTTTGAGCGTTACGCCGCCTTGATCAGTAAATTTGACAGCATTGCCCAGAAGGTTGATCAAAACTTGCCGTAACCGTCTTTCATCCCCCCGGACAAAGCAAGGCTGTTCAGAGAGCGGTTCGTAACGAAAGAAAATATTTTTTTGTTCGGCATGAATGCGAACCATTTCCACAATGCCTTCCAGAAAATGGGAAAACTGAAAATCACTAATGTACAATTCCATTTTCTGAGCTTCGATTTTGGAGAGGTCTAAGATGTCATTGAGCAGGGTTAATAAATGTTCGCCACACTGCTGAATGATGCCCATCTGCTCTTGCTGTTTGATGCTGAGGTTGGGTTCTCGTTTCAGGATTTGAGCGTATCCCAAGATGCCGTTTAAAGGAGTGCGTAATTCATGGCTCATATTCGCCAAAAATTCGCTTTTAGAACGGTTTGCCGCTTCAGCTGCGACTTTAGCTTGCTTGAGTACTTTCTCGGTTTGTTTGCGATCGCGAATGTCCCGAAAAATTCCCTGGACAATTTTTTTACCCTGAAAATCTACCACTGTCGCACTGACCTCTACCGGCACTAAAGTGCCGTCAGATTGACATAATTCCAGCTCGGTTTGCAGGACACCCCCTGCTGCAACGTGTTTTTGGAAAATTACCCCATATTTCTCGCGCCGTTCGGGTGGCTGAATTTCAGTTTGATGTAGACCAATAATTTTAGATCTGGAGCGTCCCAGAATTTTTTCCGCCATTTGATTGGCCTCTAAAATTATCCCCGTCTCTACATCGACTGCAATGATCGCATCTCCGGCTGACTCAACGAGCAAGCGATATTTTTCTTCAGTCTGACGCAGTACCGCTTCTGAACGCTTGCGCTCAGTAATGTCTCGGTTGTACCAAATTCTCCCATAGTAGCTTCCGGAGAGAGAAAGGACGGGAGCCGAATAAACTTCAAAAATACGCCCGTCTTTAAAAGTAAACTCATCGTAGCTGGTTTGGGTGGGATGAGTGTAGAGATATTCGGCCTGTGTCAGAAATTCCTGTGGATTTTCAAGTTGGGACAGCAAACACTGCAACAGTCGGCCCTCATCACCGGATTCGATGAGTTGAGGCGGAATCTGCCACAACTGACAAAAACGCTGATTATAGGACGCAACCTGGCGATTTTCGTCAATCACGAGGATGCCGTCAATTGCAGCTTCTTGTTGGGCTTTGAGCATGGCATTACTACGCAGTAGTTCCTGCTGAGCATAAGAGCGCTCGATCGCAATTCGGGCGAGTTGAGTGGCTTTAGCTGTGAGTTCTTGCTCATAGCGGTTGGGAGTATGGGGTTCACGATAGTAAATCGCAATCGTGCCCAACACCTTTCCTTCGGTGGAAAAGATGGGTAAAGACCAACACGCTTTCAATTCATGGGAGAGTGCTAAATGGCGAAAATCTGCCCATACTGGATGAGTCGCAATATCTTCGACAATCACCGCTTCTCCCCAATAGGCAGCAGTGCCACACGAACCGGCATAAGGGCCGATGGTGATACCATCGATCGCTTGGTTGTACTCTGCGGGAAGACTGGGAGCGGCTCCATGCCTGAGACTGATGCCGTTTTTGTCCAGGAGGAGGAAGGAACACCAACACTGAGGAATTTGCTGTTCAATCAACTGAGCAATGTGACTAAGAACTTCTCGCAGTTTGGTTCCCCTGGCAATCATTTCCAGAATGTGGTTTTGTCCGGCCAAAAGGTCTTCCACTTGTTGGCGGGAAGCGCAGCTATCTCGCAGGGAATCACTAATATCACGCCCTTCAGCAATGAGCAACACCACTTGGCCCGTTTCGTCTTGCAGTGGCTTGATTGAAAAATCAATGGTTTTCACCGCGTTCTGGGTGCCCAAGATATCGACTTCGTAACGCACAAACTCCCCTGCACTAGCCGTAGCAATTGCACCCTGGAGTTGCTCTTGGGTGCTTGGATTGCTCATCCACCACGCCTGCTGCCAAAACGGACGGTTCACAATTTGCGATCGCAAATCGCTGGTGCCAAGTGCAGAGTGCGTTTGTCCAATTAAATCCAATGCCCTTTGGTTAACCTCTAGAAGCGTGCCATCTGTTGTCAGGAGCCAAATGAATTGAAATGAATTGTCAAAAATGGTGCGGAATCTGCGATCGCTCTCCCATCCTGTCTCTGCTGTTTGTCGATCAGCCTTCATCGGCTGCTCCAAACGCCTATTGGTGGCAATGAATTCCGGCATTGGCTTTTCCATAATTAACCCAAGCGTCCGATGAAAGAGACTTCTAATCGTGCGTATACGCTGCAATTCCCCAGTCATCTGAGTTAAAAGCTGTTACCTTTGTAACCCTTTTTAAAGACCCCTCAGTCTGGACAATTCGGCTTCACATTGAACAAGAGCGATTGAGAGATTCTAATACTATTGTGGCGAATTGCATTGAGGTGAATACTCAAACAGCTCCTTAGCATTTTGTAACAACCCTGCCAGCAGATACGCGATCGTAGCTCTGGCATGAAGGGTTGAACGTCTCAAACCACAGCGGCTCCATAAGCGATATTCTCCACTTTAGAAAAGATTATGGAGTGGTTTGAAAAGTAGAAAAAGAATTGTAAGCATAGAATGCAGTACTCCGCACGGCTAGCCTAACCTCCTACAAACAAAAGATTAGTGATTAGCTGAAACAGTGTAAATTTCGACCTTTCATAACATTTTAGTTAACTTTAATTATTCAGGCTATCCAAAATGGGCTAATTGCTAATATTTCATCTAAGCAATATGTAACTTAAATGCCTAACAGCTTAACTAGTACAAATTCAAAATCTTTAGCTAGTACAGATAACTGTACTAATTAAATTTAGTAAATCTGTCCCATTTCAGATTGCCAAATTTGGATAAAGGTAAAACATAGTCATTATTACCGGACAAACCCTAGGGCGTCGGTCAAGTAGAACTATTTGACAAGAGAGGCAAAATATGTTGGTTGTAGGGGCGAAGCATTCGGACGAAAAATCTTGGGCACTTACTATAAATTACTCCCCGAATGCTGACGCTCCTTCGTCGCTACCGCTTCGCTAACGCCCATTCCCAGAAGGTAGATTTTGTCAACCTTGAGTTCTTGACCGGCTCCATAGAGGTTCTAAATGGAGAAATCAAGGTTTGATACCCAGTTGTATTCATCCATAGTACTTTCTCTCCCCCTTGTCCCCCTTGTCCCCCTTGTCTCCCTTGTCTTCTTGATTACCAACTGTTTTTGCTCAGGCTCTTTTAATGGCTGTAGTCACCGCTTTCTAAGTATGCTAGCTGCATTCTCTGGCTGATGCCTTCCTGAAGAATAGGCCGATGTAGATGGAGATATATTTTTTAATGTGTGTGAGGAATAGAACGATGATGCGAGAACTAAAACCGACGAATGGGATAACATCCAAGCCGTTACAAGGTAAATTGTCCCGCAAGAGTGATGCGTTTAGCGACCTTTGCCAACGCGCTTGGGTAGAAATCGACCAAGAGGCTTTATCTCATAACGTGCGGCAATTGAAGAAGCTTTTGGCAGCCCCTACTCAACTGATGGCAGTGGTAAAAGCAGATGCTTATGGTCATGGGGCAACAATGGTTGCCCGTATTGCGTTGGATGCTGGGGCAGGTGGGCTATGTGTTGCCACCTTGCAAGAAGGTATTCAATTAAGGGAAGCGGGAATTGAAGCGCCGATTTTACTGTTGGGGGCGATAAATACTCCTGAACAAGTTATAGCGATCGCACACTGGCAATTGCAACCCACAATCTGCACCCCCCAACAAGCGTTGATTTTTTCGGAAACGCTGAGTGGGTTGAAAAAAAACCTACCCGTCCATCTCAAATTAGATACCGGAATGTCCCGCTTGGGAATGCCTTGGCAAGAGGCGACGCAGTTTGTTGGGTTAGTCAAGCGGTTGCCATATCTGGAAATTGCCAGTATTTACTCTCATTTGGCTACAGCAGACAGTCCTGACCCTACCATAATGAGACTACAACATCAGCGGTTTGAGGATGCGATCGCACAACTGCGAGATGCTGGAATCAAGCCACCTCTTTTACATTTAGCTAACTCTGCTGCTACCTTAACCAACCCAGCACTGCACTACGACTGGGTACGTGTGGGACTTGCCCTATATGGACTTTACCCAGCCGAACATTTGCGAGACAAGGTTAACCTCAAACCAGTGATGCAAGTGAAAGCGCGGGTAACGCAAGTGAAAACCATTCCCCCCGGTACAGGTGTCAGCTATGGTTACCAATTCATTGCCAACCAGGAAACGCGCATGGCAGTAGTGGGTATTGGCTACGCTGACGGCGTCCCTCGCAACCTCTCGAATAAAATGACTGTCCTCATCCGAGGCCAGCAGGTGCGGCAGATTGGTGCAATTACAATGGATCAGATGATGCTGGATGTGAGTGCTATTCCCAACTTGCAAACTGGGGAAGTGGTAACGCTGATTGGGCAGGATGGAGACTTATCAATTTCCGCTGATGATTGGGCCGAGACATTAGGAACAATTTCTTGGGAGATTCTGTGTAGCTTTAAGCATCGACTACCGCGTGTAGCAGTCGGACAACAGGAGAATTTATGAAGTTCTTAATCGTCCAACAGCCTATCTTTTGATTTGGGATTAACAACCGCAGATAAACGCAGATAAACGCAGATGAATTGAATCATTATCTATGTTCATCTGTGTGCATCTGTGGTTAAAAAAAATTTCATTAGGTGTCTTTCAAGTTAGGCACCATGAGTTGTCGCTCACAACCTACTCCTTCGGGAGAAGCTCTTCTACGCGAAGCGTTGTGGGCAGGAGTAGGAAGGAATGAAAATCTTTCTTTCTCTCTCCGCGTCTGGAGCGTCTGGAGCGTCTATTTTCAAGACGCCCCTGCACTTCGCGCACAACTCGCGTAATGAAAATCAATCTCTTCTGACTCCTGACTCCTGACTCCTGACTCCTATTTTCAGATTAGGCACCATGCGCTGTCGCTCACCACGGAAGACTTCTTGCATAAGTGGAAAGGTACGAGAGATAAGTACTAAAGCTACCTAGCCAAAATTTCATGAGAGCAAAGGCTTTATTCCATGAATACTGCACTCAACTTGGCATATGAATATCAAATCGGGGGAAGTCTACCGAGTGATGCCCCCAGTTATGTGGTGCGAGAGGCAGACTCTGACTTCTATAACGGACTCAAAGCTGGAGAGTTTTGTTACGTCCTCAACTCGCGGCAGATGGGTAAGTCTAGCTTGCGGGTACGCACCATGAAGCGCCTGCAAGCAGAGGGGATTGCTTGTGCCACGATTGACATTGCTGCGATTGGTATCTGGGGTATCACGCCAGAACAATGGTATGCCGGAATGATTGACAGCATCGTTAGTAGCCTAGAGCTTTATGAAACGTTTGATTTGGGGACTTGGTGGACTGAGCGCGATTTGCTGTCTAACGTGCAGCGTTTGAGCAAGTTTATTGAAGAAGTTTTGCTGAAGTTGATTCCACAAAATATCGTGATTTTTGTGGATGAAATTGACAGCATTCTCAGCTTAAATTTTAATAGTGATGACTTTTTTGCAGTCATCCGCGATTGTTATAACAAACGAGCCGATCGCGCTGATTATCGACGGCTGACATTCGCATTGATTGGGGTGGCGACTCCCTCGGATTTGATTGCTGACAAGCGGCGTACCCCGTTCAACATCGGTCGTGCCATTGCAATGACTGGCTTTCAGCTATATGAAGCTCAGCCATTAGCAGTAGGGTTGGCACTCAAAGCTAGTAATCCGCAAAAAGTATTGCAAGCCGTGTTGGACTGGACGGGAGGGCAACCGTTTCTAACGCAAAAAGTTTGCCAGCTTATCCAAAGTGCTGAGTCTGAGATTGCAGAAGGATGTGAGCAAGAGTGGGTGGAGAAATTGGTGCGATCGCGCATTCTGGAAATGTGGGAAGCGCAAGATGAACCGGAGCATTTGAAGACGATACGCGATCGCATTTTAAGAAACGAGCAATGTGCTTCTCACCTGCTGGGGTTATATCAGCAAATCTTACAACAGGGGGAAGTGATAGCTTCTGACAGTCCCGAACAAATGGAATTGCGGCTGACGGGATTAGTGGTTAAACGGGAAGGAAAATTAAAAGTTTATAACCGCATCTATGAGTCAGTTTTTGATAAAAATTGGGTTGAGAAGGAATTAGCCAATCTGCGACCCTATGCAGAGGCGATAACGGCTTGGCTGGCATCTGATTGTGAAGATAAATCCCGACTATTGCGCGGGAAAGCCTTGCAGGAAGCGATCGATTGGAAAGTGGGGAAAAGCTTGAGTCATGAAGATGTGCAATTTTTAGACGCCAGCCGAGAGTTGGAAAAACGCGATTTTCAACGCGCTTTAGCGGCCGCCCAAAAAGCAAATTCGGTCTTAGATGCAGCTCAAAAGAAAGCTTATCGATTAATTGGCTTTGGTGCTAGTATCCTCACCCTTTGCTTGGTTGGGGCAACAATGGCAGGGGTATGGGCAAGCAATGCCCTGAGAGTGACGCGAATCGAGAAAGATGCAGCTACTGCTTTGCAACAGTTTAATGTCGCGCCCATAGACGCTTTATTGTCAGCGATGGAGAGCGGGCAAGGTTTGCAAACCTTGGTCAATACCAATCTTCCTTTGGAAAACTATCCAACGGTTAGTCCACTGTTGGCTTTACAGACAATTCTCGATAACATCCGTCAAACCAATCAGATCGACACTTACCAAAAAGGTGTCAACAGTCTCCGTTTTTTCCAAAAGGGCAAGCAAATTCAGCAAATTGCGACAGCAGGCGATGACGGCAAGGTAAAGTTGTGGAATCGTTGGGGACAGCAGTTATCAGAACTGAAGGCTCATCCGGGCAGTAGTATCAAAAGCGTCGAGTTTAGCTCAGACGAACAAAAATTTGCGACGGCTGCAACAGATGGGACTGCGAAGCTGTGGGAACTTAGAAAAGACAATCCCGACAATCTCAAGGCTGCTAAACTCTTAGCCCAATTCAAGGGTCATCAGGGCAGTATCAATAATGTCCGTTTGATGCGAGATGGCAATGAAATTGTAACAACTGGAGAGGATGGCACTTTAAGGCTATGGGCACTCAATGGCAAGCAGCGATTAAAAATTCAGGCTCATAACGACAGCATCAAAAGTCTCAACATCAGCCCAAATGGTAAACAAATTGCTACGGCTGGAGAGGATGGAATGGCAAGGTTGTGGGATGTCAACGGCAAGCTGTTAGCAGAATTTAAGGGTCATCAGCGTAGTGTCAACAGTGTTTGGTTTAACCCCGATAACAAGCAACTGGTGACAGCAGGAAATGACGGCACAATCAGACTGTGGAACCTGAATGGAAAACAGTTGAAAGAATTTAAAGCTCATGAAAGCAGTGCCGAGAGCGTCCGTTTTAGCCCGCTGGATGGCAAACAACTTGCTACGTCCGGGAATGACGGCGCAATCAGGCTGTGGGACATCGATGGAAAGCTGTTGGCAGAATTCAACGGTCATCAGGGCAGTGTCGAGAGCATTCGTTTTAGCCCAGATGGCAAACAATTGGCGACAGCAGGAAAAGATGATGGCACAATCAGGCTGTGGAATGTCCCAGAAAAGCAGTGGGTTAAATTAGAAGGTCATGAAGGTAGTATTCACAGCGCCCGTGTGAGTCTGGATAACAGGCTAGTTGCGACAGCTGGAAAAGATGGCAGGGTTAGGCTGTGGGATGTTAATGGAAAGCTGCTGAAAGAATTTAAAGCTCAGGATGGCAGTATTGAGAGCATCCGTTTTAGCTCACCGGATGGCAAGCAACTTGCCACATCGGGAATGGGTGGCAGGATAAGACTGTGGAACCTCGAAGGAAAGCTTTTGAAAGACCTCAATAGCCATCAGCCCATTGCCTGGAGTATCAATTTTAGCCCCGACGGCAAGCTGCTGGCGTCTGTTGGAAATGACGGCACGGTAAAGCTATTAGACCTCAATGGCAAGCTGCTGGCTTCACCCTTTAAGGGGAATGGGCGTAACGTCGAGAGTATCAAGTTTAGCCCGGATGGCAAGCAACTGGCTATGGCTGGAGATGACGGCAAGCTAAGGCTGTGGAATCTCAATAATAAGCAGTTGAAAGAAATTAAGATTCAAAAGGGTAGTATCAACAGTGTCAGTTTTAGCCCAGATGGTAAGGAACTTGCGATAGCTGGAGATGATGGCAAGGTCAGGCGGTGGGATTTATCAGGAAAGCTGTTGGCAGAATTTAATAGTTATCAGGGCAGTATCAAAAATATCAGTTTTAGCCCGGATGGGAAGCTCATTGCTACAGTTGGAGATTATGGCACAGTCAGACTGTGGACTTTATCAGGAAAGCTGTTGGCAGAATTCAAGGGTCATCAGAACATTGTTAGAAGCCTCAGCTTTAGCCCAGATGGCAAGCTGTTAGTGACCGCTGAAAAGGGTGGTACGGCAATTGTGTGGCGCGTCCGAGGATTAGATGAATTGTTGGCTGAAGGCTGCGACTGGCTGAACGATTACTTTGATACCCATCCCGATGCACTCAAGAAAGTAGAAGTATGTAAAAAAAGAGAATAACGACAAACAGCCTTACAGCAAAAAAAGAGGTTGCTAATGACGAGCTTGGCTTTTGATGTGACACCCGTGCTCAATCGTTTTGATATGGCATCGTGGTTTAACAAGAACCTGATCGATCTCGGCTTTCAGGTTGGTACGAAACTTCTATGGGCACTTACCATTCTCCTCGTCACTCGCTATGCGATTGACCTCGTTGGTCGCGCTACTCGCAGAGCATTCAGTCCGGTTGAGCCAACGTTACGCAAGTTCCTCATTCAGGCATCGGAAATTCTCACGTTGGTTGTTGGCATTGTTGCTTTCTTGAGTACGTTGGGAATTCAGGCCACCAGTTTGGTTGCTGTTGTGGGAGCGGCAGGTTTAGCGATCGGTTTGGCATTGCAAAGTACTTTATCTCATTTCGCTGCGGGTGTGATGCTTTTAAACCAGCGCCCGTTTGAAGTGGGTGATTTTATTGAAGGGCCGCAGGGAGTTAAGGGGGTGGTAGATGCGATCGGGATTTTCTCAACGACGGTGGTTACACCCGATAATGTCATCATTACGGTGCCTAACAGCAATCTCTTCAGCGGCGTCTTGAAAAATACGACGGCGATGGGGACGCGACGGGTAGATTTGAAAATTGATATTGGCGATCGCCCCATTGAACCGACGATTATTTTACTCTTATCCTTAGTCCAACCCCATCCCCTGGTTTTAAGTAATCCAAAAACTACCTGTCACGTTGCTGCGATTTCGCCCACATCTACAGAACTTTACTTGCGTCCTTGGTGTAGGGCTGAAGCTTACGAGCAAGTGAAATCAGAAATCTTGCAGATGGTTAAAGAAACCCTGAACGACATCAATTTAGTAGAGCCAGAAGTGATTGAAGACCCTTGGGAACCTAAGAGTTAAGCCTGCTGCTGGTAAGTACAAGACTTACCCAACAAACAGGCTCACTCAGGGTAGATGAACGATGACTGATGAATGATTGCTGTAATACTCTTCTACTTGTTGCTGAACGCTAAATGGATTTAAGCGCTAGCTTGAGCCAAAGTTTTGGCAGGTTCTTTCAGCAACTTTGTGTAGAGCTCGCTCAATTGGTGCGCTACACCATCCCAGCTAAACTTCTCTTCAACACGCGCTCTCGCTTGTTGACCCAGTTGATTTCTCCAGTCCGGGTTAGAGAGAATGCGGTCAATGGCAACAGCAAAAGCGTCTGCATCTTGCGGGGGTGCCAGTAGACCGGTTTGTTCGGGAACCACGGTAAATTGCAAGCCACCGACATCGCTAGCAACCACGGGTGTTCCACTTGCCATCGCTTCAATGGCAACCAAACCGAAGGGTTCGTAATGACTGGGAACTACGCAAACATCAGCAGCAGCGTAGTAGGCAGGCAGGATGTCATCACCAATGCGTCCAGGGAAGATGGTCATTTCACTCATCCCCAGTTCACCGACGATTTTTTCAATGCGATCGCGTTCTATGCCATCGCTTTGACCAGGACGAGAGCCACCTCCAATAATCAGCCTCAGCTTCTCGTTACCCCGCAAGTGCGATTGACCAACAGCGCGTACCAAGGTTTCAATGCCTTTACGTGGGTCAAAGCGTCCAACATAGAAGGCTACGATCGCATCTGACTCAACCCCGATGGCAGCACGGGCAGCTTCCTTAGTCAAAGAACCAAAGCGGCGAATGTCGGTGCCGCAAGGGATAATATCGATATTACCCTTTTGGGAAACGAGCGATCGCATATGTTCTTGTTCCTGCGGACTCGTCGCCACAATTCGTTCTGCTGTCTCCAACACCGATTTTTCTACACCCAAGCGAGTGCTGGCAATCATCGGGATCGTCGGAATTGATTTGTATTTTACGGCTCCGAGGGAGTGGTAAGTATGAACTTGGGGAATGGATTGGCGCTTCTTCCACTCCATACCCACCCAAGCGGAGATCCAGTAATTGGTGTGTACAAGAGAGTACTTAATTCCCGACTCTTTTTGAAACTTCAGCAACTCCTCAACAAACGTGCTGGCATAGTCAAAAATCTCGTCTCGCGGTACAAACGCCTCCGGTCCCGCAGTTAAACGAATGGTCCGACAACGCGGACCATGTTCGACAATACGGGGTTGTTCAGCACTTGCTTTTCGGGTAAACATATCAACGTGCCATCCTTGTTCGGCAAGGGCTTCACCCACTTGGCGCACATAAACATTTTGTCCCCCAGCCTCTTCTTTACCGATTTCCACTGCTGGGTCACCGTGTACCGAGATCAGAGCAATGTGCTGTTTGCTTTTAGTGTCCATAGGTTTGATTAGGTTTGATTTCGACGAAGGTCAGAGCGGATTCGCTGTTTATCTGTTACCCCGCTTCTCCATAATAAACTTTCGTCTCATTTCTTTAAGAAATGTTAAGGGAAATGGGTTAGATATTCACATCCTCCGAGAGGAGGATATCTGCGACTGTCTTGTAAACTTCAGCATCCGCTTAGCCAACTGACGCTAACCGAGTTCAATATTTGTCTGTTTCCCCCAATTGCTTAAGAATCGATTCTTCTAGATAGGGAACAAGGAACAGTTTGCCTTTCGCTGATCAGTATACCGTTGAGCCTGTAAAGTTGCAAAATGTTAATTTCCAAAAAGCTGGATTGTCATGTAATCCTGATGAAGAAAGGGAGTATCCACGGTTTTGTCCCAAAAAATCGAAAAAATTACCACTAGCCATAAACCCAAAAGATCTGCTATTATTTTTTCTTGGCACCTTGGAGAGGTGGCTGAGTGGTCGAAAGCGGCAGATTGCTAATCTGTTGTACGGTTCGTAAGGCCGTACCGAGGGTTCGAATCCCTCCCTCTCCGTATAGAAACTATCTCTGAAGATTTGGGAATGGTTAGAATCTAATCGCTTCAACTTTCATTTCCAAAAAGGCAACCATTAGAACTAATAATGGAAGAACCGCTTAATATGGGATTTATTCAATGCTAATCTACCTCCAATGGTAGAGAAGAGAAACACCCAAATGAGTAATCTCTCATCAGCTAATGGCTTCAAGCCTTGTTGTGCGATCGCCTTAGCCCTTACCACCCTCGCGACAGGCTTTCTATAAAGATCTTGCAGATATTTTTGAGGTCAGTGCCAAAAAACAAGGGATACAAGTTTTAGGGCACGAAGGAATTGACGCTAAAGCCAGCGACTACAAAACCTTGATGACCAAAATCAAAGCCCTAGTACCCGACTTGATCGATTTTAGTGGCACTTCTAACAGGAACAGCTAAAGATTTGCAATCGGATGAAACGGTTCGTAAAGCCTATTTAGGTGAAACCTGAACTATCCCTGCTTGCAGACTTTGTCTAGAGCGTCGGTTCAGTAATACTGAGAGGCTTTTAACCCTAACCTTGTTTAAGACAACAGCCAAGGCAAGCTTGAAAGCACACTTGAGGAAATCAGGGTATCGAAAATTTAAAGCTGGTGACAAGATTCGAACTTGCGACCGGCGGTTTACAAAACCGCTGCTCTACCCCTGAGCTACACCAGCATTTAATTCACCATTCTCAATGGTAGAGCAACAGCAATAACTTGTAAAGGGAAACAGCAGGGTCAAGTGGCTCGATCTTTAGGTAAAAAGCTTGAAGGGGAGAAATGAGCGATCGCTTTACCGAGGGACTCCACCAGTGCGATCGCATCATGTCACTTTATAAATCTCACTGAAGACAAATCTTTTTATCTGCGCTACTATCTAAAGTCAGAGTTGCAAAAGCGGTATTCCGACCGATTAACCGTACTTTTTTTCAGGAGCAGGCTTAATGAGACAGTGGCAACAGATGATTCAGCGTCAGATACGCCCCGCGTTAGGGCAACCGCTGAACAGTTGGCAAAAACTCAGTGCCCTGAAACGATTTGTATCCCTCTGCCTAGTGGGAATGATTTTGAGTGGAGTGCTTGCCTCCTGCTCTGTTAGTAATGCTAAAAATAGTGACGTTGAGTTAACCCTCGTTTCGTTCTCCGTCACGAGAGCAGCCTACGAGAATATTATTCCCCAGTTCATCAAAAAGTGGAAACAGGAAAAGAACCAGAACGTTACCTTTGTTCGCAGCTATGGCAGTTCTGGAACTCAAACCCGTTATGTGGTCGATAATTTAGAGGCAGACATTGTACATTTGGCTCTTGCTCTTGACACGAAAAAGATCGAGCAAGTCGGACTTATTCAACCCGGTTGGGAACGGGAATTTCCTAACAATGGGATTGTAACCCAATCCGTGGCAGCGATTATCACCCGTGAAGGGAACCCCAAAGGCATCAAAACCTGGGCAGATTTGGCAAAAGATAATGTCAACGTGATTACGGCTAATCCTAAAACCTCTGGTGGTGCACGCTGGATTTTCCTTTCCTTGTGGGGTTCAGTAACGGAAAAAGGAGGAAGTGAGCCTCAAGCTCTTGACTTTACCAGCCATGTCTATAAAAACGCTCCTGTGTTAACTAGAGATGCTCGTGAAGCCAGTGATGTCTTCTTCAAGCAAGGTCAGGGTGATATCTTAATCAACTATGAAAACGAAGTGATTCTGGCAGCCCAAAAGGGGATAAAACTTCCCTACATAGTGCCTGACGTTAATATCTCCATCGATAACCCTGTAACTGTTGTGGATAAAAACGTTGATAAACACGGTAATCGAGAAGTAGCAGAAGCCTTCGTCCAATATCTCTTTACCCCAGAAGCGCAAAGAGAATTCGCTAAAGTGGGATTTCGTCCCGTAGACCCCACCGTCGCTCAAGAAGTAGCGAATCAATACCCTTCAGTCAAAACACTCTTTACGGTTAAAAATTTGGGTGGCTGGGATAAAGTGCAAAAGCAGTTCTTTAAAGACGGTGCTGTCTTTGACAAAATTCAATCCAGCTTCAAGTAGCGCTGACGTTGTTAGGTTTAGAGCCTCATAGATTTGGTCACTACTCAATTTCTACTGCCTACTCTTTTATGACTGTATCTTCTCCCTCCCAGCCTACTCCTGTCGGGAAGAATCCAATAAGTCACCTGACTCGATTTTCCTGGCCTTGGGGCATCACGATTGGGTATCTCACCATCATGCTGCTGCTGCCTGTAGCGGCGCTAATGTTAAAAGCCAGTACTGAAAAGCCGATTGATTTCTGGCGAATTGCCACCTCGCCACTCGCCCTTGCTACCTACGAAGTTACCTTCGTCACCGCCTTAATCGCTGCACTCATCAACTCGGTTTTCGGTCTTTTAATTGCTTGGGTTTTAGTCCGATACGATTTCCCCTTGAAGCGGATTGTTGATGCCGTCATCGATTTACCTTTTGCCCTCCCCACTGCTGTTGCCGGTTTAACCTTGGCAACTGTTTACAGTGAAAACGGTTGGATTGGTTTTCTTTTAGCTCCTTTCGGGATTAAGGTGGCATTCACTCGCTTGGGAGTCGGTGTGGCGATGCTCTTTATTTCCTTACCCTTCGTTGTGCGAACGTTGCAGCCGGTGTTGCAGGAAATGGAGAAGGATATTGAAGAAGCCGCTTGGAGTTTGGGAGCGTCTCAATGGCAGACATTTTGGCGTGTTGTTATGCCCCCCTTATTACCAGCGATTTTAACCGGTGTAGCCCTAGGATTTTCCCGTGCTGTAGGCGAATACGGTTCGATTGTCCTGATTGCTGCCAATATTCCTTTTAAGGATTTAATCGCAGCCGTGCTGATTCTTCAGCGGTTGGAGCAGTACGACTATAGCGGCGCAACAGTAATTGGCATGGTGCTTTTAGGCATTTCGCTGTTAATCCTGTTATCCATTAACTTATTACAAGCTTGGGGGCGACGCTATGAACTCTAATTTAGTCGGGCAGTCTTTTAATCCCGGTTCACCGGAGACTCAGGAATTTGTACCCAGCAGGGAACGGCACTGGGTTAAGCCAACATTAATTGCGATCGCGATCGCATATCTGTCATTAATCTTAATTATTCCAGCCCTCAACATCTTTGTACAAGCCTTTAAAGATGGAGTTGGGGCTTTTGTCCACAACCTAACGGAACCCGATTTTATCTCTGCTGTAAAGCTCACCTTCTTGACAGCCCTGATTGTCGTGCCCATGAATACTGTATTCGGGCTCTGTGCGGCTTGGGTGATTGCACGACATCAATTTCGAGGTCGAACCTTCCTCATTAGTCTGATTGACCTTCCTTTTGCGGTATCTCCAGTCATAGCAGGTTTGATGATTGTGCTGCTGTACGGACGAAGAGGGTGGTTTGGATCAGTGCTAGAGGCAACCGATATCAATATTATTTTTGCCCTGCCTGCGATCGTCCTAGCCAGTGCTTTTATTACCCTGCCGTTTGTCGCTCGTGAGGTGATTCCTGTTTTAGAAGAAGCTGGCACCGAGCAGGAAGAAGCCGCGAGAATCTTGGGGGCAAAAGATTGGCAAATCTTCTGGCGTGTCACTCTTCCCAATATTCGCTGGGGACTTCTATATGGCGTTCTCCTGACTAATGCACGGGTGATGGGTGAGATTGGTGCAGTCGCGGTAGTCTCAGGCAACTTGATTGGCAAAACTCAAACCCTACCACTTTTTGTTGAGGAAGCCTACAAGCAATACGAGACTCCATCAGCTTACTCTGCTGCTGTCCTGCTGGCGGGTCTAGCAGTTGTCACGCTCATACTTAAAGAAATTCTAGAGCGCAAAACTCAGATAAAGGACGTTGAAAATGATGAATGAATTATGAATTATGAATTATGAATTATGAATTATTGAAATCAGGTTAAATTTTCTGCAACCTAAAAACCCAAAAATCTATAAGATTTTGCAGGGAAATTATCCACTTGATTCAGATTCATTATTCATTATTCAAACTAGGGGAATTCGCCCCCAATTCATATTCAGAATTTAGTTGAAGTTGAATAGGAGGTATCCAATGACAGCTTATAGCAGTGATGATTCTCAGAGTAAGTCCCTAGAACCGCTTCAATTAGACAAGAATACCGATGTTCTAGGAGCAGATAGACCGACTCAAACCCGCATCCGCCTTCGCATTCCCAAAGAATACAACAACGAACCCGTCATTTCACGCTTGGTTTCTCATCATGGCCTCACCGTGAATATATCTGCCGCTCTTCTAGGAGCCAATGCACGAGATGATGGCTGGTTTGACCTGGAACTGCGAGGCACAAGCCGACAAATCCAGAGCGCTTTAATTTACCTCGATGAAATGGATTTGGAGATATGGGGCGAATCAAATAGCGAACAGGATGGCTGGTAAGAAGTTGTTAGGGGTTAGTCGCCATTGCTTGGCGAGTCAATTCAGCAGCAAGCAATTAACAACTAATTAATAACAACGAATTCAAGCCTTGCTACTTTCAATCGCCCAACGCGCTAACTCAGTGCGGTTGTGGAGACCTGTTTTGCCTAGCATATTAGAAACATGGCTTTCTATCGTGCGCTGGCTCACATTCATCTGATCGGCAATTTCCCGGTTTGCCATGCCTCTTGCTACAAGTTGAACCACTTTTAGCTCTGTTGGCGTCAATTCAACATCAAAAGGAACGTGAAGTTTCGGGCCAGCCTCTGCTCCGTTGGTACCTGAGTGATGAATCAAACGATTGGCTTGCTTGAGAGAGGACTCTACCTGCGCTACCAATTCTTCAGGCTCAAAAGGCTTCACCATGTAAACATCAGCACCTGTGTTGAGACCCTTGACCCGGTCTTGGCTTTGACCCTTTGCTGAAAGAAATAGCACAGGAATCCAGCTAGTACGGGAATCTTGCCTGACATGCTCTACAAAGGTATAGCCGTCCATCTCTGGCATCATGACATCACAAATAATCATGTCAGGCACTTGCTGGTCTAAAATATTGAGCGCTTCTCGACCATTTTCAGCCGTGATGACTTCATATCCCCGAAATTCTAAGTAATCCTTGACTAGCAAGATCAGGTTTGGGTCATCATCAATCAGCAGTAGTTGCTTGTTATCTCTGACACCGTTATCTTTCATCTTATGACACTCGTCATATCGGGGTTGTTGAAGTTATTTAATATTGTCTTCTGTATTATCCGCGAGTTTGCCTGAATCCTACAACCTCCTCCTAGTGAGTGTTGGAGGAAGAGCGTTTCTCGCTCCCATATCGCTTATCGCTACATAAAAATTCTGATGATCATTGTATGGGTGAATACTATGCTTTTGCCAGTCCAAGTTCTAACCCTAGGATTTAGTCGTTAAATCCCGGAAATAGGCTCGGTGTTCGTATAAGAGGGATGGGTAGATCTTGTTGCCCCCTGCTTGGCTGGATGGTCTTTTCACTCTTTAATTGAGACTGTCAAATCAGGACTGTCCACAGCTATATTACCCTGTAGGAGATTGCTATCCGATTGTTCTATCTTCTGGGAATTTGGAGTTGAGGAAGAAACGGGTTCTGGTAACGGATGCGTAACAATGGCATATTCTTTTACAACCTTGTTGCCAATGAGATGCTCCTGAATAATCCGTTCGATGACATCTGGGGTAGCATTTCGATACCAGACTCCGTCTGGATAGACGACCATAATTGGACCTGCCGCGCATACTCTCAGGCAGTTGGCTTTGGTGCGGAAGATACAGCTAGGCTGATTTTTTGCTGGTTGGTCGAGGTTTAATTCCTTAAGCCGTTTTTTCAAGTAATCCCACGCTTCTAAGCCGACTTGTTTGGAGCAGCATTTCGGTTTGCTCTGATCGGCACACAAAAAAACATGTCGCTGAATTTGATTGATTCCTAAGCTCTGGATACAAGCGGTCAACTCGCTTTTCTCTCCATTGGTTATTGGATATTCAGGATTTGACTGTTGAGCTAAATTGCGATCGCTTTGGTTGGCTGGCATTGCTACCGAGTCGTTTTACTATTCCACCCACAGACGCTGATGCGTCATAACTATTACTTACTGTAACTATTCTCCCTGCTAGAGCGCGAGCTAAACAGTTTTATCAACAATCAGCCGTTGGTGCTAGTTTTATAAACCCTTTCAGGGCAAGGATTTGAGCCGCAATGCATTCGGTCAGTTCGGAAACCCGTACAAGAAAATTTGTTGCGATCACTGACCGGAGTTTATTAAATTAGCACTCAGGAGCTGAGAGTGCTAAATTAGTCCAAAGAACGTAGATCAGGAGAGATTTATTTATATGGCAGCTGTATCTCTAAGTGTTTCCAGCGTTACGCCATTAGGCGATCGCGTTTTCGTTAAAGTGAGCGCATCTGAGGAAAAAACTGCTGGCGGTATCCTTCTACCTGACACCGCCAAAGAAAAGCCTCAAGTTGGCGAAGTGGTAGCGGTCGGCCCTGGAAAGCGCAACGATGACGGCTCCCGCCAAGCAATGGAAGTCAATATAGGCGACAAAGTTCTCTATTCTAAGTACGCTGGTACCGACATCAAGCTAGGTACTGATGAGTACGTCCTCCTATCGGAAAAAGACATTCTGGCTGTTGTTAGTTAGCAAGTTGCTAGCGTAGCAGGGCGTAGCCCAAGGAAAGCAAGTTGAAAGTGGTACAGAGGTTACACCAGAACTTCTTTACAAGAAAACTGGCAAATCAAAGGTTAAAAATTGTAAATTTCTAACCTTCCAACCTTGAAACTTTCAACCTTCCTAAAGCCTTCAACTCTTAAACCTTTAAACATTTAACTGACTCAACTCAATTTTTATGGCTAAGCGCATCATTTACAACGAAAACGCCCGTCGAGCCCTAGAAAAGGGCATGGATATTTTAGCAGAAGCTGTTGCGGTTACCCTTGGGCCTAAGGGTCGCAACGTTGTGCTAGAGAAGAAGTTTGGCGCACCCCAAATCGTCAATGATGGTGTCACTATTGCCAAAGAAATTGAATTAGAAGACCACGTTGAGAACACTGGCGTCTCTCTAATTCGGCAAGCGGCTTCTAAGACAAATGATGCTGCCGGTGATGGCACGACCACAGCTACCGTGCTGGCTCATGCAATGGTGAAAGAGGGCTTACGGAACGTTGCGGCTGGCGCTAATGCGATCGCACTCAAGCGTGGAATCGATAAAGCGACTCATTTCTTGGTAGACAAAATTGCCGAACACGCCCGTCAAGTTGAAGACTCCAAAGCCATTGCTCAAGTCGGTGCCATCTCTGCGGGTAACGACGAAGAAGTCGGTAACATGATTGCCGAAGCGATGGACAAGGTGGGCAAAGAAGGTGTGATTTCCTTGGAAGAAGGGAAGTCCATGACCACCGAACTGGAAATCACCGAAGGGATGCGCTTCGATAAGGGTTACATCTCCCCCTACTTCGCTACCGATATGGAGCGGATGGAAGCCATTCTCGAAGAGCCTTTCATTCTGATCACCGATAAGAAAATCACCTTGGTGCAAGACTTGGTGCCCGTGCTGGAGCAAGTGGCTCGTTCTGGTCGCCCTCTGCTGATTCTTGCTGAAGATATTGAGAAAGAAGCTCTAGCAACTCTGGTCGTCAACCGCCTGCGGGGTGTGCTGAACGTTGCTGCAGTTAAGGCTCCTGGCTTTGGCGATCGCCGCAAAGCTATGCTCGAAGATATCGCCGTACTCACTGGTGGCCAACTCATTACCGAAGATGCGGGTCTGAAGCTTGACAACACCAAGCTGGATATGCTAGGTAAAGCCCGCCGCCTCACCATCACCAAAGACAACACCACCATTGTTGCTGAAGGTAACGAAGCAGGTGTTAAGGCGCGTTGTGAGCAAATCCGTCGTCAAATGGAAGAAAGTGACTCTTCCTACGACAAAGAAAAGCTGCAAGAACGTTTGGCTAAGTTAGCTGGTGGCGTTGCCGTCGTTAAAGTCGGTGCGGCAACGGAAACTGAAATGAAAGACCGCAAGCTGCGCCTAGAAGACGCTATCAATGCGACTAAGGCGGCTGTGGAAGAAGGTATCGTTCCTGGTGGTGGCACCACTCTGGCACACCTAACCCCTGTACTGGAAGAGTGGGCCAACAGCAACCTGAGCGGTGAAGCCCTCACAGGTGCGATGATTGTTGCCCGTTCTCTCGCTGCACCTCTGAAGCGGATTGCTGAAAACGCAGGTCAAAATGGTGCAGTTATTGCTGAGCGCGTCAA
The DNA here is from genome assembly GCA_040756535.1 of Cyanobacteriota bacterium. Lineage (GTDB taxonomy): Bacteria > Cyanobacteriota > Cyanobacteriia > Cyanobacteriales > Coleofasciculaceae > JBFLZA01. The sequence goes on along the minus strand of JBFLZA010000024.1, from coordinate 1,702 downwards.
AGAGAAGGAATTTAACGTTGGCTTCAACGCATCGACCAATGAGTTTGTTGATATGTTTGAAGCTGGTATCGTTGACCCCGCTAAGGTGACTCGTTCTGCTCTGCAAAACGCTGCTTCTATTGCGGGTATGGTGTTAACTACTGAGTGTATCGTAGTTGACAAGCCTGAGCCGAAGGAAGGCGGTGCTGGCGCGGGTGCTGGCATGGGCGGCGGCGACTTTGACTACTAATTTTCGCTCTGGGTGGGCATTGCCCACCTACTGAATGAAGGGAAAGGTGAAAGGTTGAAACCTCTATCCTTTCCCTTTTTCTTTTGACTTTTTCTAGACCCCCATAAGAGTGCAGATTATACGAAGTTGCGTTCAAACATAGTAGTTGAGACAGACGAGGAGACACGGAGACGCTCCGGACGCGGAGAAAAGGCATGTGCTACGTATCAATGCAACTAAGTATTAGATGCACTACAGCTTATTCGCGTTAGAAACATCATTGAGCTGAGCGCGTCTTCATCCAGAAGGCAAGAACGCTTAAAAATAGCAACCCCATCAATCCAGCAATAGGGTTATTATCCACACCCGTAATCCAGGGAGAAACGGTGTTAGAGTACTGCACCAGTTGTCCTACATTAAGGATGTAGTAGCCCCAAACTAAACCAGCGTGTAGACCAATTGGCAACCCCAGGCGACCTCCAGAGGAGCGCTTTGCCCACACCAGTGTTAAACCCAACAGCAACAAAGCGGGAAATGTCGGTAAGGTGCGAATTACTTCTGAGAGGGGTTTGAGAAAGTGCAATACGGCAAAGATAATGGCATCAGCCCAAAGCGAGACTTTGGGGGTATAGTCATGTTGCAATTCATCTAATACCCAGCCTCGAAAGACCAACTCCTCGGCAAAGCCGATACCCAGGGCGCTTAAAAATCCTTCTAAAATGACTCGTAGCAGGTTGGGTTGAGGCGTTTGGAATTGTATCCAACCGAACAGCCCTTCTAGTAGGAATAGACTAAACGTAAAGGCAAGACCAACGATTAAGCCTTGGAGCAGGTTGAAAGCATTTTTTTGCGATCGCTGCAACCCATAACTTTTTAATAGCTGGAATCGCCCATAGACGTTTCTACCCCACCATCCCAGCAATAACAAAAATGCCCCGAACAGTAGTCCCATCGTCAAGATAGTAACTAAGTTCGGGTCATCAACCCAAAAGTATATCGGTGCCGCTATGGGTAGCCAGAGCAGCAACAAAGTTATCAGAAACATTCCCAGCCGCACCGGAGCTGGGTATTGGGCGAGTTTAGTAAGCTGAGGTTTCAAAAGTCTTGGGCTGCGAGCGGTTGGCAAACAATCAAAAAACGTTTTTATGTTATAAGTTCTTGAAATTGAGGCAATGCCTACCCCCGACGCCTCAAGACAAGTTTCAACCCGTTACTCATCCGGCTCAATTGTGCTGGTCAAACCGTGGTTCTTCAGCGTTTCGCTGTAGAACTCAGCATGTTCTTTCGCACAAGTGATTACCAAAGCAATCCCCGCCGTATGAGCTTCCATCATAATATTGACGGCTTGGGGTTGAGTGAGACTAGCTACCGTCGCCATCAAAGTTTGCACCACATGCTCCATCGAGTTGAAATCATCGTTATGGAGCAAAACGCGGTAGCGAGGCGCGTGTTTTCGGACTGTTGAACGCTTCTCAATAGTTTCGACAGACACTA